>CBINKF010000198.1:0-6074 GCA_966251115.1 uncultured Cellvibrio sp. | reverse complement strand
GCGCGCCGACCGCGGCGACCGCCAGGCGGACGACGACCCATTCGGCGATGTTGGCGGCCCAGAGGTTAAAGCGCAGGGTCTGGTTGCTGGATAGGCTAGTGACAAACTGGCCGCCGTTGATGCGTCGCACCTGGTTGCCGTCGACAAACCAGGCGATGTAGCTGGGGGTCCACTCCAGCACATAGGTGTGATAGCCATCGCCCATGGAGAAGGGCATGGTGTGCAGGCTTTCGGTTTTGGTGGTGGGGCGGTTGGTGCCGATAATCACATTGCTCTGCCACTGGGTGGCGTTGTTCTTGCCGAAAATCTCCAGGTCTATTTCCTCCCAGAAAGTACCGGCGATCTCAGAGCCGTTTTTGTAAGTAAAGAAGGTCGAGAGCACACCGCTGCCCTTGGCCACCATCATGCGCATTTCATAGCGGCCATAGTGGTAGGACTGGTTGGAGTAGATTTCGGCGGCTTTGTAGGGTTTGGCCTGGGCCTGCAGCGCGAGCAGCAGCGCCGCCAGGAATGCCAGCGCAGGGGTGCAGCTTTGGGTGAAAAAATGCGGCGAGGTCAGGTTGGAACGCAGGGCTGCGAACACCCGGGTCAGTAGCAGGTTTGACATAATGAGTACCTTTATCTTTATTTGAAAACTCATGGATGAGGGCCAGCTAGCTCGCGCCTGATGGCGGTCGCAAAGCATTGCCCGCCGCCAGTGTGCAAAATCCTCGCACCGGGGGCGCCCCAGAGTGCGCAGCCTGCCTAAACTGGTGCGGCGCAGATTGCGGTGATGCTTGAACCGGCCGGGCCTGGGGGAATTAATATTTTTAAATAGCTGCAACCTTTTTAAACCGGGGGCGTAGTTAGAATACAAACCCCAAGCCTCGCCCCTGCACCTGGCAGGCTTATTAGGCCCGGTTGGGCAAACACATTGACTACGACCCTATGCTGTTATGACGCCATTTAGTGACCGCCCCGTTGCCGCCACCCCTGACACCGGGGCGCAGCAGACTGACACCCCGGCAACCAACGACGCCGCTCCCGATTGGCAGGACGAGGTGCTGATCGGCCTGGTGGGCCGCTGCGCGCTGCGCGACCAGGCGGCGCTCAAGCAAATTTTCGAGCAGGTCGGCCCCTATTTGAATGCCGTGGCCCTGCGCATTCTTAAATCCCGCGAGCTGGCCAACGAGGTATTGCAGGAGGCGTTTTTACAGATTTGGCACAACGCCGCCAGTTATCGCCCCCACAAGGCGCGCGCGCTGACCTGGATGGCCAGCATCGTCCGCTACCGGGCGCTCGATCGACTCGCCAGCGAGCAGCGCTTGCGCACCCACTTTGTCAGCGAGGGCGACCTGCCCCAGGGCGATGAGGGCCTTAGCGAACAGGAGCCAGAGCAGGCCCTGCATCGCGGCCAGATGAAGTTTCACCTGCACCAGTGCTTGCGCACCCTGGGCGACAATATCAAGTGCGCCATAGAGCTGGCTTACCTCTATGGATACTCGCGCGAAGAGATCGCCACGCATCTGGAAACCAATACCAATACCGTTAAATCCTGGCTCCACCGCGGTGCGGAAAGGTTGAAATTATGTCTGGCAACAAAATAAATACTCCGCCCAATCAGATGCAGCTGGCATTTGACTATGTCACCGGCGTGCTGCGCGGGCCCGAGCGCAGGGACTTTGAACAGCTGCTCCGCAGTGACGAAGCCCTGCAAACCGAAGTGCGTTATTGGGAGGAGCAGCTGATGAACCTTGGGGATTACGCTCCCGTCACACCGGATGCCCAGGTGTGGACCGCCATTGCCCAGCGCCTTGCCACCCCTGAACCACCCAACCCCTGGTATCAGCGCTGGCTGCAAGCGCGCTTCTGGCTGATGTCTGCCGCCGCCAGTGTGCTGCTGGCCTGCTGCCTGTGGCTGGTGCAGGCGCGCGATCCACTGTTGCAACCCAACGCCGATTATGTGGCGGTGCTCACCAATACACAGGGCGCGCCCCTGCTCACCGTGCTGACTGCCAAAGGCGGGAGCAAGTTGTGGCTGAAATGGAATAACATCCAGGTTGAGGCCGACAAGAACCTGCAACTCTGGGCTGTCTCCCGCAGCGATGGCCAGATTCGCTCCCTGGGTGTTTTTGCCGATACCGGCACAGAGCGCCTGGCCCTGGAAAAAGTACACTGGCGCTTAATCAAGGATGCAGAATATCTGCTGTTGACCGAGGAGGAGCCGGGCGGCTCGCCGCTGGATGAACCCAGCGATGAACTGTTGGCCAAGGGGGCTTGCGTGCTGCTCGCCCAGGTTAACAACAGCTAGTGTCAACAGGCGCCAGGGACGCCCACAAATTTCGCCGCGCTGGCAAGCTGAGTTACGACAGCGCCAAGACAGCTCAAGACAAGAACAATTTATGAAGATATCTATTCGCGCGGTCAGGTTTGCCAGTGTGTGGAGTTTGATTGCCAGTGTGTGGACTTTAATTGGTTGCTGCTGCTGGGCCCAGGCAGCCCAGGCCCAGGGTGGATTTGAAGCCCAGCTACAACCCATCGCCGATGCCGCACTCAAGGCCTGCGTCATCGGGCAGGCGCAAAAAAACCATTGGGACACCAGCACCCAGGTCACTAACCTGGAATGCAACTCCCAGCATATCAAGCAACTTGAGGGGCTCAGCCAGTTTACGCAATTGGCAAAGTTGTCGCTGTACAACAACGAACTGGAGCGCGCCGATGTGCAGGGGTTTAGCCAGCTAAAACATGTAAACCTGGCCAAAAACCAACTGGCGCAGATCACCCTTGCCGCACTGCCAGCGCTTGAAGAGCTTTATCTTTTTGGCAATAAGCTCACGCAACTGCAGCTGAGCCAATTGGCGCAATTAAAAACCGTAAAAATTAACGATAATCAGCTCACTCAATTCACCTATAGCGACTTGCCCTCACTGGAAAAAATCTATTTATTCAATAACAAAATCGTGGACCTGGACATCTATCACCTGCCCGCCATGCGCTATATGGATGCGCGCCAAAATCCCATGCCCGACAAACTCTACGAGGATATGGACAAGCTGAACGGCGTCACGATTTTGCATGATGGCAACGCCAAAGATTGGGAATAACACCATGTATAAAGCGCAGCCTTACCCAGGGCGATTGCGCCTGGCCCTGGCACCGACCCTGGCCCTGGCCCTGGCACCGACTTTGGCGCTGCTGGTGACCGCAACATCAACCGCTGCACAGGCGGTTGAGAACCAGCTGGATTGGTCGGCGCGCGCGCGCTATGCGGACCAGGCGGGCGATGAATCTGGTCGGGCCATGTCAGCGCTGCTGCGCGCGACCCTCAGCTCGCAGTGGAGTGACAGGCTAAGTACGCAACTGGAGCTGGACCACGTCAGCACCGGATTTAAAGACCACCACAGCGATGGTGTCAGAGTTAATCACCAGCCATTTATTCCCGATCCGCCCGGCAGCGAAATTAATCAGGCCCTGGTTGATCTGCGACTGGAATCGCTGGACCTGAAACTGGGGCGCCAGCGCATCAATTTTGATGATCAGCGCATTATCGGCGGCAACGCCTTTTGGCAAAACGAGCAGACTTTTGATGCCCTGGTGGCGCGCGCACCGCTCCAAAATAACTCCTCGCTCAGCTACGCCTATATTGCCAACGCCAATCGTATTTTTGGCGATGACGCCAAGGAACACGACAGCAGTAGCGACGGCCACTACGGCGGTGCTGACAGCGAGCGCCCGGCCGCCTTGTATGGCGACCATAAACAGCACACCCAGCTGCTGCGCCTTGAGTGGAATGAGTGGGACTACACGCGCTTGGTCGCCTATGGCCTGCACATTGATAACCTGGATATGCCCAGCGCCTCGGGCAACACCCTGGGGCTGAATTACAGTTTTAATATTAAAACCGGTGCAGTTAAATATCGGCTGCAATTGAATGGCGCGATCCAGAAGCGAACTGCAATCGCCAATGAAGCACAGCTGCCCTATTACCTGGGCGAGCTGGGGCTGGGTTACGGCGCCGTGGAATTCAGCGGCCGCTATGAAGTGTTGGGCGCAAAAGACGGGGTTGCGTTTAGCACGCCCCTGGGTTCTGTGCACGACTTTGAAGGCTGGGCCGACCAGGCAAACCAGGTTGGCGACACAGGCGCTGGCGGGATACACGATGCCTCCCTGGGGCTGCTTTGGCGCGCAGCGCCTTTGCGCGCCGAACTCCATTATCACGATTTTGCCAGCGACGCCGATGGTCAAGCCATAGGGCGCGAACTGGACCTGAAACTCAGCTACCGCCCCTCGCGCAAACACCAGTTGAGCCTGGTGTTTGCAGACTTTGAACCCGACGCGTCCCGCCGCGACAGCAGCGGGGTGCGCCGGGTGTATCTGGATTACGCCTATAACCTCTAGCAGCTTGTTGATACCAACTAAAAGTAAAAATGCAACTGGGTGAAAAAATCCAGGTAATTGCCCTGCACGCGCTGGGGAATGTCTTCACCCCGGCGAATGCCGGTGCGCCACTGGAGGTTGGCGAAGGGCGTGTATTCCACCAGGAACGAATAGCGGTTGCGCTGGTTTTCATCTATGTGGGTATCCGGGTCCAGGTACTCGCTGGTGAGCTTCAGGTTTAACCCCTTGAAGATTTCGCGATTCACTTCAAGCAGGCCCACACGCTGGGTTGCGTAAGTCCCGGGCACCTGGCTCAGGCTTTTATCCTCGACGTAATCGGCCTCGGCCAAAAATACAAAACCGAGCCAATTCACCCCCGCAAACACATTGGCCTGAGTGCGCGCCCCGAGTTCGGCATCGTTGTAAACCAGGGTGCCGCCCATGCGCCAATTGCTGCCCAGGTATTCGCTGCGCGCGAGGTACTGGAAGCCTTTGTCGTCATTGGCGAGGCCGCTGCTGCCGTTGCTGAGCGCGAAATTCCACAGCCAGTGGGTGTATTGCAAACCCAGCTCGACGCCGTTGTCACTGGTGTCAAAGTTAAAGCCCTGCTGGCGAATAAACGCTGTGTCATCCTCCAGGCGCAAGCCGTAGGGCAACATCAGCTTGCCCACTTTCATAAAGTGCTGGCCGCTGAGCCGGGTGAGGACAAATGCCTCGCGCGTTAGCGCGCTACCCGGTGCAACCTGCTGGTCAAGGTAGAAGGTAAAGCGCGAATCCTTGGGTTGAAAGGCCAGATACACCTGCCCCGATTGGGTCTCGAAGGTGCTGCTGTCCGCCCCCGTTTTGGAATCTGAGGACGCGTAGTTGGCGCGAAAGTTTGCACCTACACGCAGGGTTTCCCCCAGTGCGCCGCCGTCAAATAATTTGGCGTTGCCCGGCGCTTGCGGCAGCATTTGCGAGCCGTAATAGGCGCCAAAGGCGGTGCGCGCACCGCCCCCCGCCGGATTGATATGGCACGCCGAGCAGGGCAGGTTGTTTTTAATGGCCAGATAGGGCTCGGCCTGGGCCAGACGCCCCAGCAGCAGGCCGCACAGCATCAGCCCGAGGGCGAGTTTAGGGTTGATAGACATAGTGGATATCGCCTCCCTGAAGCGGGTCGCCGCTGCCCTCGATTTGCTGATAGCGCGTGTCGAGCAGGGGTGCCAGTTCAGTGTTTTGAATGTGAATATCGAGAGAGTTTGCGGGCGCCTGGTCGAGGTACAGCCACAGGCTTTGGCCATCGACCAGTAGCGCGGGCCTAAGGCCTGGCGACTGACCTTCCGCCCCTGGGGAAGTCAGCTGGACACTGGCTGCCGCCAGGCTTTCAGCCATTAGTGGCCGGCTGAAACGCAGCTCCAGCATCAGGCCCTCGCCCGCCGGTTTAGCGCTGATGCGCGACACCTTGGTACTACCGGCATCGCCGCCCGCGCGCGGCGCGCCATTGGCGATCCAGTCGCGCACCTGGTCTATCTCGGCCTGGCTCAAATAGGGGCCGCCCAGGGGCATGCGGCTGCCCACTATGTCGGCCGCCCCTTCCAATTTGCGGATGATGTAGCTCTCGTCGGGCTTGCCGGGGTTAACGCGCATAAGCGAGGGCACCTCATCGGCAGCGTGATTCACCAGAAAGGCATAGCTGTTGTCTTCGCTATCCAGGCGCAACCCCCGGGGTGCTGTAGCAC
>CBINKF010000197.1:0-6080 GCA_966251115.1 uncultured Cellvibrio sp. | reverse complement strand
AGCGTCAAACCCTGCAGTTGGTCCAGTTCCTCAACCCGTGCAGTAAGCATGATGACTGGCAGCCGGGCGAGCGTTGGATGCCGGCGCAGCTGCTGGCACAGGCTCATGCCGTCGAAGCCGGGTAGCATTACGTCCAATAACACCAGGTCGACTGGGTGCTTGGTTAACCAGTCAATGACCTGGTCGCCCCTGGCCAAGTGATGGCAGATGTAGTTTTCCGCACGGAGAAAATTGCTCAGCAAGCGCGCCAGTTTGGTTTCATCTTCGACTATCAGTATCTGAGCTTTGGTCATAGGTCAGCGTCGGTTTTTAATCAGGTCGCGGATAAAAAAGCGCGTCGGGTTTAAGGCATTGGCCAGGTCGCGGCTGAGTGGCAAAACCTCGCCGTTAATTTGCGCCGCGAGCAGTTCGGCACATAGCGGGGTATAGGCCAGGCCGCGCGAACCCTGGCCGATGTTAATGTATAAATTGGGCCAGTAACTACCGGCATGATTAATTGCCGCGCGCGCATTTTTTCGCAGCGCGGCAAAGTCCTGTGCCATAGGTTCCAGGTTGGGTACCTGGCCTACCATGGGCAAATAATCGGGCAGTGTACAACGGAAGGCGACGCGCCCGTTAAGTTGCGCCGCATCGAACTCTGCCGTGCCGCTGGAGCCTAGCCAGGGCTTGGCTAATTCTGGCAGCGCCTTGGCAAGGTTTGTCAGGTTGGTGTAGTGATCCTCTGCGCGCAGTGCGCGTGTCTCCTCGCGCAAATTAAAGGTGGCGCCGCAACAGTGCGTCGCCTCGGTTTTATGATGATTCATAGCATCCGCAGTGACGCTGGACGCCATCGCCGGCGCAATATAGCCTTCGGCGCAAACCACGGTTTTTAGCGGGGCACTTAGGTTTGTGACCGGCAAATAGGAGACCTGTCCGCGTATCGAGCGGATCGGCAGATCCTGGCACTGCGCAAAATGCCGGGCGTCGCGCGCATTGGCAATTATCGCCAGCGGAAAATCGCCACTAAAATTCTCCCCGCGCAAGTGCCATTGATTGCCGTTGAGCGTTAGGGTTTTGATCGGGCGGTTAAGCTGCACATTAATATTGGGGTGATCGAGCAGCTGCGCGCAGAGTTTACCCGGGTGCATCCAGCCCACCTGGGGAAAATAGAGCCCACCCTGGCTCAGCTCGACTCCGGCGATTTGGCTGGCCTCCTCGCGACTTACAAATTTCACCAGCTCCGCGGCGGCAGAAAATTTTTCACGCAGCTGCTGTTGCAGGTTTTCCTCACCCGGATCATGCGCCAATTGCAATACCCCGCAGCGGGAACCGGCGGCATCCCAGTAGTGGCGATAATAATTCACGGCATATTGCAGCGCGGCCAAATTAAACTGGGCAAGCGGTTCGTTTTTGGGGGATAACTTGGCGTAAACAACACCCTGTGGATTGCCTGAACCCTCCTGTGCCAATTGCGCGTGTTGCTCCACCAGGGTAATTTGCCAGCCGCGCTCGGCCAGGGCCCGGGCGGTTGTGCAGCCGGACAGGCCGCCGCCAATAACGAGCGCGTGTTTGTGCGGTGATCTGGGTGTTGTACTCACTGCCCAGGGCGCTGGATAGAGAGAGGCGTTCGGGTTTTGGTTTGGGTCTACCGCCAATTTAAATGTCTGTTCACAGGTCGCCGCTACCATTTCGCGCTTGCGGCCAAAACCGGGGACTTTTTTGACTGTGAAGCCCACACGCTTTAATCCATTGCGTACGATACCCGCCGCGCTAAAAGTGGCTGCGGTGGTGCCCGGGCGGCTTAACTGGCCGATAGCATTAAAGAGCGAGTCGCTCCACATTTGGGGATTTTTGGCCGGTGCAAAACCATCCAGAAACCAGGCGTCAATTGCTGCGCAGTGCCGCGCAAAATCCGGGTGAGCACTGCCGAGCAGTTGATTGAAGCCCTGGGCTGCATCGTTAATGATGAGCGTGAGCCTGATACGCCCCTGTAAAAAATTTAGCCGCTGGAACCCCTGTTCAACCATTACCGGGTATTGCTCGATCAATTGATCGGCGAGGGGCTTTAATTCCGGCCAGAGTGCCAGGGCGCGGCCGAGGTCGCTGTTGCTGAGTGGAAATAATTCCACGCTGACAAAATCTAAATAGGCATCGGCCGGTGCCAGTTCCAACCAGAGCTGCCAGGCGGCTAAAAAATTTAAGCCAGAGCCAAAGCCGGTTTCGGCGATGCTAAAAACTTCACCCGGGTTTAGCCTTGTCCAGCGTTCATAGAGTTGATTGTGCTGCAAAAAAACGTGGCGGGTTTCTTCCAGGCCGTTGGCGCGCGAGAAGTAAACATCGCCAAATTCTGCCGACAGCGGCTGGCCATTTTCGTCCCAGTCCAAACGGGCGCTGGTAATGGGATGGGTTTTAAACTCGGTCACAGGCCAAACTCATTGAGAACCTGGGCGCACCACTGTTGGATGCGCGCCGCGCTCAACTCAAATTCATTTTCCTCGTCCAGCGCCAAACCGACAAAATAATTGCCGTCGGGAGTGAGCGCTTTGGAGGCTTCAAATTCATAGCCGGCGCGCGGCCAGTAGCCGCAGGGCAGGGCGCCGCGATGGACCAATTTGGAGTGGAGGTAGCCCATGGCATCGAGGAACCACTCCGGGTAGCCCACCTGATCGCCCAGACCAAAAATTGCAAATTTTTTACCCGCAAAGTTTACCTGGTCGAGGTCGTCCCAAATTTCTTCCCAGTGTTCCTGCAGCTCGCCGTAATCCCAGGTGGGAATACCAAACAAAAGGTAATCGTAAAATTCCGCCTGCACCATGGGGGTATCGGCAATATTAAAAATATCTACCAGGTGTTCACCAATTTGCTGGCGAATTTTTTCGCTGGCCATTTCGGTGTAGCAGGTGGAGCTGCCGTAAAACAGGCCTATGGGTTTTGATTCGCTCATAATGACTACTGCAACAAAAATTAAATCTGTTTGCCCCAGGTGGCTATCCAATCGCGGGTGAGGCCGGTGGGGTCGTCGCCGGTCATGGCGTCCAGTACCAGGGGTTCACCTACGCGCTCTGCGCCCAGGTCGGCAAAGGCGGCATCGAGCATTACCCCCGCTTCATTAAAGGTGGTGTAAGAGCTGTCGGCCAGATTAATGACACCATAGCGGCGCCCGGCAATGCGTGGATAGTCGCGGGTCAAATACAGGTAAATTGGTTGTAGGTTGTCGGGCAGCTCACCCGAGCCGGTATTGGAGTGGCAGAGTAAAAATACTTCATCTGGATCGCGCAGCAAATCCTGTGGGCGGGCGTAGGTGTTAATCTCAACCTCATGGCCCTGGGCGCGCAGGCCTTCAGCGGCCAGCTCTGCAACCTGTTCGGCGCCGCCGTAAACGCTGCCGACCAAAATTTGTACTTTGCTCATTGGTCTCCCCGTATTGTTCAGGAATTGGAAAGGGCGCCAGCATACCCCAATTGCCGCCAGGCTTCATAAACCATCACCGCTACGGCGTTGGACAGGTTCATGCTGCGACTGTTGGCAGCCATGGGAATGCGCAATACCCGTTGCGCTGGAAGCGATTCGCGGATCTGCACGGGCAGGCCGCGGGATTCCGGGCCGAACAATAAATAATCACCGGCTTGGAAGCTGGCATCGCTGTGGGTGGTGGTGCCCTTGGTGCTCAGTGCAAATATACGCTCTGGCTGCTCACTGGCGAGAAAGGCTTCCCAATTGGCGTGAAGGCGCAAATTCTGGGTTTCCGCATAATCCATGCCTGCGCGATTTACACTTTTCTCGTCCAATTTAAACCCCAGGGGTTCAATCAAATGCAATTGACAGCCAGTGTTCGCCGCCAGGCGAATAATATTGCCGGTATTAGGGGGAATTTCCGGTTCAAACAGAACTATGTGAAACATTTGGTATTTTTACCTTTTTTAGTCTATGTTCTTTGTAAACGTTATGTTTGCTCGGCTAATTATAAACAAGAGTTATTAGCTGCCTAACGACGTCCTTCGCCAATTAAAGGGTATGCAAGCCTGAGGGCGTATTTTAGATGTCTATTGCTGAAAAATTGTTCAGTGTATTGCGCGCTTCTCGCGTTCAAAATCAATATCTCGGAGTGGAGTTCGGCTCCGAGGGCGTTGCCTTTGCGCTGATTTTACGCCCCCCAACTCAGCTGCCGCGGGTGCTCTACTGCGAATTCCTAGTCTGTGAGGCAGATCAAAATCCAGCCGAAATTTTGGCTCAACGCCTGGATAAATTGGGCCTGCAGGCTGTTCCCTGCAACCTGGTAATGTCCCCCGGCAACTATCAAATGATACTGGGTGAGGCGCCCAAAGTCCCGGCGGAAGAATTGGTAGAGGCGCTGCGCTGGCGGGTCAAGGACCTGGTGCAGTTCCCCATCGGTGAAGCTGTGATGGACGCGATTCTCTTGCCTGAGGACAGCGCCCGCGGCGCCAATCGCATGGCCTACGCGGTGGTCAGCCAGCGCAAGCAGATAGAAACCCTGGTGGCTTATGCGCGCGCTGCCAACATCAACCTGCAAAGTATCGATATTGCCGAGCTGGCACTGCGCAATCTGGTGGAGACCTGCTGTGATAGCAAGCGCGGCGTTGCCCTGGTAAAACTGGCGCAGGGTAGCGGTCAGCTGCAAATTTATCGCGCGGGTAATTTGTATCTGAGTCGGCAATTTTCCATCGCCTACAACGCCGGTTTGCTCGACGATATTCCCGAAGAGGCGCTGGTGTTGGACTTGCAGCGCTCGCTCGATTATTTTGAGCGGCAGATGCGCCAGGTACCGCCCAGCCATGTTTTTGTCTGCGGCGAAAATGTAACCGCCGACAAAATTACCCCCTCAATGAAAGCGGCGCTGCCGGTAGCATTGGATACCCTGGATTTGTCGCTCGGTCTGGATTTTGACGATGGGGTTGCGCTGCACAGCTTGCCGTTGTGTTTGAATGCCCTGGGTGCGGCGCTTCGCCAGGACCAAGTGGGGGGCAACTAGCATGCAGCAGGTCAACCTTTACCTTCCCCAATTTCGCCCCAATCGCGAGCCAGTGCGCAGTGTGCATATGCTGTGGGGTTCAGCTGCTTTTGTAATCTTATTATTGCTGATGAGCTTTTTATCCCACAGGCACAATCAAACGCTTAACCAACAGCTGGTTCAATCGCAGCAGCAAGTTGTTGAGTTAAAACAGCACCTGCAGCAGCTTATAGCTGCGCAACCCAAGGCCAACCTCGAAGCCTTGGACGCGCAAATTCTGCAATTGCAAACCAACATTGCCCATCGCAAACAACTTGAGGACCTGGTCGCTACCAACAACCTGGGTAATAGCCAGGGCTTTTCCCAACAAATGGCGGCTATGTCGCGCCAGGCGCTGGATACTATCGCGTTAACTGCGTTTACGCTGGTGCGCGGTGGCAGCTATGCCGAGTTTGCCGGCCAGGCTCGCGCCAGTGATCAAATTCCGCTCTATTTGCAAAAGTTACGCACCGAAGAATCGTTTGCGCATGTGGCTTTTGGTGTTCTCAAGGTAAAACCTGTGGCGGGTGATCAGAATTTGCTGGAGTTTTTCCTGGCCAAACAAAACGCAAGCGATAAGCCTGACAATACCAAAAAAACAACAGTGCAGAAGCTTATGGAGCTAAATGCCCAGGCTGCCGGGGGGCGAGATGATTGAAACCTTAAGAACCTGGCAGCAACACATAGACTCGCGCGTCCTGCGCGAGCGGGTGCTTATATTGCTGAGCCTGCTGGCGGTTGTGTTTATGTTGTGGGATTTTGTGGTGCAGGCGCCAATCGATAAAGCGCGCGCGCAAATCGATACGCAGCTTGCGGCGTCCCAGCAGGAGCGCAGCAGCATTGAGGCGCAAATTACCAGTATGAGCCTTGCCGCCGCAGCCAGCCCGGCAGTGGTAAAGCAAAAGCAAATCAATCAACTGCAAGCCGCGCTGGCCCAGGAGGACGAAAAACTCGCCAGCATGTCCCGGGGTTTGATCAGCGTGGCGCAGCTGCCAGAAGCACTGGAGGCCATCTTAAAGCGGGCGGGTAATTTGGAGCTGGAAAAAATTGAAACCCTGGCGGCTAAAGAGCTGCAACTGCCAGCGCAATTAAA
>CBINKF010000196.1:0-6094 GCA_966251115.1 uncultured Cellvibrio sp. | reverse complement strand
CAATCACCTGGAAACTCAGGTTCACATTGGCGCGATAGGGTGTGAGGTTGGGCAGGTGGCTCACTTCCTCCACCTGCACGCTGGTAAGAAACACCGGCAGCACCCGCGTGCCCCACACCAGCAGCAGCACCGAGGGGAACTCGTCGCGAGCAAACGCGCGCTGGCTGCCCAGCCCTAAACCGGAGAGCATTTGCACCCCGCCCGGCCCCTGGGTTTTGGGTTCCACCATGGCGCGCAGCGTGTCCAGATCCGGCTCAATACCAAACTCGCTGGCGACGCCGTGGGCCGGGTGATTAACGTCCGCCATGCGGTCGGTGGCATCGATCAAAATATCGATACTGAATTGCTCTGGATCGACACTCACCCCCTGGGCGACGCGACTGGTCTCCCAGGGGAAAGCAAAGTCGTAGCCGCCTTTGGTGCCCGGGGCATTGCCGGTGGTAATGGTCACCGAGCGCGTGCGACTGAGGGACTCAGGGTTAAATTCAAACTCCAGAATCAGCGGCGGCAGGCTCAGGCCATACTCCACCAGCGCGCCTTTGGTGACATTGGGAATCACAGTGATGCTCCTTGGCGAGTGGCATTATTCAGGGCATCCGCCAGGGCCGTCGCCAAATGGCTGGCTATGGCGAGATTGGTTTGTTGACTGGAGACAGTTACAGGCGCCAGGTTCAGCTGTGCCAGCTGCCCAGCGGGCCAGTGGCGGCGACTCAACTCGGCGCGCAACAGGCGCAGAATGCTGTGCTTGCGCGCGCCCAGGCTGGCAGGTAGTTCCAGCGTGAAGCTGTCGATACGCAACCTCGGTTGAAATGCTGGCGGGGTGTGCTGCAAGTCCATTTCAGCTGCCCTCCAGCTCATCGCGGACAAAAGCCGCCAGGGCGCCCAATTGGCCGGCGGGCACCCGGCTCTGCTCTTTGGCGAGCTCGCGCTGGGCGGCCAGGGCGACGCAGGCCAGGTCTATGGATTTTTGCTGGGCGGCTGCCAGGTAAGCCGCGTGCAAGGCCGCATTGCGGATTTGACCGCCGCTGAAGTTGATGGCATTGGCCACCAGGGAAAGATCCAAATCCGCTGATTTGGGTGCGCGCGGCGGCAGCAGCCGCTGCCAAAGTGCCAGACGCTGCTCGGCGTCGGGCCGTTCAAACTCCACCACCACCTGAAAGCGGCGACAAAAGGCTTTATCGATTTGGCTGCGCAGGTTGGTGGTCAACACACAGGGGCCCTGGTGCTCCTCTATGCGGGTGAGCAGGTAGCTCACCTCCATATTGGCGTAGCGGTCACGCGCCTCGCGCAGTTCGCCGCGCTTGCCCATAAGCGCATCCACCTCATCAAACTGCAGTACCAGTGGCCGACCGTGGGCAGCATCAAATAAACGGCCGATATTTTTTTCGGTTTCGCCCACGTATTTGCTGACCAGTGCCGCCAAATCCACGCGAAACAGCGGCCAGCCCAGCTCGCTGGCAATCACACTGGCGGCCAGGGTTTTACCGGTGCCCGAGGGACCGGCAAAAAGCGCCACTGGGCCACCGACAGGCTGGCCACCCCAATCCTCAACCACCTGTTGACGGTGTTGAATCCAGTAGAGAAATTCGCGCAACAGATTTTTTTGCGCAGCTGGCAGCACCAGGTCATCCCAGTTGGCGCGCTGCTTAACAACGAAAGCACCGGGTGGCGCCCAGTCATCCAGCGACCAGCGCAGCAACTGCGACAGCGCCATAGGGTCGGGAGTTATAGGGGCAAAAGGATCGCGGCTATCGCGTTTAATCAGCCCGCGCGCCTCCAGTTGCCACAGCGTCGCGCGCGCCTGGTCGAGCAGCTCGTCAGGCAGCGCCAGAAGTGATATCAGCAGCGCCTCGGTAGGTGCCGGCTGAGTGGAGTTTTGCAGGTTTTGGTAGAGCCAGCCGATTCTGGGCAACACCTGGGGCGCCGCCACACAGGCGAATACATCCTGCGCCAAGAGATCCTGCTCCAGCCCCAGCGGGCGCCAAAAATCCTCTTGGCGCCACTGCATTACCCTTTGCTGTGCTTGTTTTAAATCGGCCAGCAACTCCTCACCTGGCCCCTCTTTGGCGTTGAGCAGGCAGATGCACAGTAGCTCCACCCGCTGCCACTCCACCAGATGGCTGAGCAATCCCTGGGGTGGATTGCCCAGGGATTGCTCCAGCGGTTCGGCAGCTTTTAGCGCGGCGGGTTGCGTCATGGTGTACTCCCGCGATAGAGGCTGATAAGCAGCGGATTGCTGCGCAGGGTAATGCTTGGGCCGTTGGCGTATGCCTGATAACTGCGGGTGGCGTAGAGCAGCAGCTGCCAGCGCGCCTGGCCCACCAGCGTCAGCGCGGGCAAATCGATACTGGGCAGGCCCGGTGGAATCGCACCCGGGTCAATTGCGCTGGAACTGATCAGTAAATCGCCGCCAGCCACCTGGCTCCAGCTCTGGTTTTGCCAGAGTTGCCATTCCAGTTGCACGTTGGTACCAGGTGCACCCGCCACCCATAAGCGCGGGTGAAACTCGGCCGGGTTATCCAACTCGACATCCAGATGCAGGGAGCTGCTGCAGCTGCCATCCACCACCCAACTAATAACCGGCGCCCAGGCGGGGTTGTCGGTATTAACCTGATCGGCAACAACAGCCGCCTCGCTGAAGCTGCCAGCAAAGGGCTCGAAGCGGCGGCGCATATCGGCGCGCGTCTCCAGGCCGGTAATACCCACGCGCGGTGGTTCGCCTTTGAGTTGACTGGGCATCACGGGGGCCAGCGCCAGCTCATACACCACCGACGGGCGGTAAGTGGTATCGCCCTGGGTCGACCAGATCTGGTTGATTTGCTCGTCGCTGGTGGGGACAAACACCGCTTGCAGGCGCAGGGTTTCGCTGCCGATAGTCACCATCGGCATTAAGCGGTTTTCGTTAAAAAATGACATCACCATACCCAGCAGGCGCAAGTCTTCTACGGACGCGCCAGGGCTCTTGCGGATGAGGCCCTGCTTGAAAACCGGAGGGTTCAAAGCGATAAAAAAATAAATTCAAGCGAATTTCATCGGTTTTGCTGGCGATATCCGCCGGTGCGCCGGAATAAATTTTGATGTTATGGGTAAGCGCCTGAATACCTTCACCCAGGGCATCCACCAGGGATTTGCAGGCGAGATAGAGTGAAGAATCCGGCAGGGCCATGTCAGAGTGTCCTCAAAAACTGGCGGCTTTCCGCATCCGCCTGGACGCGCGACTGCGCCTGTCCTGTTTTGGCTTTTGCGGCTGTGTGTTTGGGCGCTGCAGCAGAATCCTCAACACGCAAAATCACCTGCCCTATATGCAGCCCGGCACTTGCGGCTGCCGGTGCGCGCGCTGGTTGTAATGGCTGCGCGCGCGCAAGTGCATTGGTTTCAGAGACATAGGGCTTTGCTGCAGCCTGTAAACTATTAGCAGTAGTATTTTTCACCGTCTGATTAAGTGATTGCTTCACGCCGGTATCAGCTGTTTTTGGTGTAGCTATTTTTGGTGTAGCTATTTTTGGTTTTTGGGGTTGAGCAAGGTTTTGAGAAGAATCCGTCGTCGCTGCCATCGAAGATGATGATTGATCGCGCGCGGCAGCTGGTGCGCGCGCGCGAATAATCAGTGCAGGTGGCGCAGCATTGGGCGATGGTTTTGGCTCCCGCGCCAAGTGTCTGGTCGCTGCCATTTTTTCTGCAATAGTCTGGGGAGCAGTTGAGGCGGGTTGGTCCACTCGCTCTGATTGTTCAACACGCACTGCAGACGTTGCTTTGCTAAAACCGGCAGCTACATCCTGCTCAGATTTTGGTTTGGCAATCCGGGTAACAGGCGACTGGTTCAATGACGGCTTAGCAATAAGATGCCTGGGCGACTTAGCTTCAGCCTCAATTCGCGGCAAGTCGCTTTCGGGCGCAAGGTTTTCAGGCTTAGTCGTTTTTATCTGCTGCTCACTATTAACCTGCGCTCGCTGCACTTGAGGCGTATCAGCAGCAAAAAAATCCAGTGAAAAATTATCGGCTGAACTATTCGCCTGGGCCGCTTGGATCGTTTGAGGCGCTTGGGCGTTTGCCACCAAAGGTCGCAAAGCATCGGCGATTACTCGCGCCAAAAAGCTGGAGGAGCGAACAGAGAAATTAGTGGAATCAAGCAAGTCGCTCATGCACCAGTCCTCCACAGATAATCCCCCGATTCCAGTCCGCGAGCTTTATCCAGACGCTGTAAATAAGCGCTGCGCCTGGCTTTCGGCAATGCGAGAATTTCCGCTTCGCTCCAGTGGTAATTAACCGCTAGGCGATGTACCTGATCGAGTAATTCGGCGAGTGACTGCCGCAAACCGCGATAAAGGTCTAATGCCTGGGCGTGCTCATGGCCGCACTCCGGACAGGCCAATTCAATCTGTGCAGCCAGTTCGGGCGATGCCTGCTCCAGGGCTAAATCGAGCTGAGCTATTTCCTGTTGACTAAACTCACTTGCGGCAACTGATTCAGGCAGCAATCGCTGCAGAAGCTGTAGCTTTAGCTGACTGGTTTCTTGGATAGCGGACGAGATATTGGCCAGATACTCCTGATCGCCACCATTGGGAAGTCGCACAACAATATTACTGCCACAAGCGCGCGCAAAATTAATGTGCGGATAAGATTCACGCGCCGGTTTTATCGGTAACTGCGCCCAGTCCAGGGGAAAATCGTAGCGCGCCTCACAGGCCGGGCAAGCGGCACTCAACCACTCAAGGCTTGCATCGCCGCTCAGTAAAAGTCGCCATTGCAGCAAAATATAATGGCGATCGGCAACGCAAAGTTGACGCGCAGAGTTCAGGCATTCATCCGAACCCGCAACAAAATTTTGTTTGCCTATGCGCGCCAGTATCAAACTGAGCAAGCGGCTGATCCAGAGCGGGTGCGGCTCCTCGCTGTTTGTGCAATCCTCAAGTAAATCCTGCAATTGCATTTCCAGCGCGCCAGTGAGCGGGCGCAAGCTAAAATCGCGCACCAGCTGCTCGCGCCCAGCCTGAATTTGTACAAGGCCGCCCGGCAGTTTCACCTTTAGGTCTCCGCAGGTTCAGCGACTGAGGCATCGCGCTCCCACCCCTCGTGCTGCAGGGTAATACTTTGAATCCCTACCGCATTCATGGTGCCCGCATCAAATTCCGGTAGCGCTTGATATTCGGATACCCAGGCGCGATAGACTTTGTAGGAAATTGCCACAGTGCCCTGCAAATTGAGCACGTTAAGGATAATGTCTTTGCGAAAATCCTTGAGCGACATGCCCGAGCTGCCCTGGATGTTGTTCACCAGATTGGCCCAGGTTTCAAATACCGGATCATGGGTTAGCCCCTGCTCCAGGGTAATGGCCTCGTAGCTGGTGCCACCCGGCAAGACGCGCTCGTGGGTCGGGTCGCCTGCCGTGCGCCACTTAACCGCCTCGGTGGTTTTTTTGAGCACACTCATTTTTTTTAAACCGGCCACTACCTTGCCATCGATAATGACTTGAAACATAAACGTGCGGTAGGGATCGTAGCGGTGGGCGTTCACCGAAAACATGGGTGCAGCCATAGCCTTTCTCCTGCTAATGATGGATTGGAAAAATTACCCAGTACAAGAAGTCAGCTATTGCTGGCCGATTTTTTGTTGCAAACGCAATATCACAAACTCCGCCGGTTTAAGTGGCGCAAAGCCCACCACAATAATGACCTGACCGCGATCTATATCGCCCTGGGTCATGGTGTCGCCCAGACCGCAGCGGACAAAATAAGCCTCGTCTGCGGTTTTGCCCTGAAAGGCCCCCGCGCGAAACAAACCATTCATAAACGAGCCTATGTTGGCGCGCAGTGAACTCCACAGCGGATGGTCATTGGGTTCAAACACTGCCCACTGGATGCCGTTGTAAATGCTCTGCTCAATAAATATTGCCGTGCGTCTGACCGGCACATAGCGCCATTCGGGATCGGCTTTGGTGGCGAGGGTGCGGCTGCCCCAAAACACGGGGCCGTAACCCGGGCGTTTGCGAATGCAATTAACGCCAAGCGGGTTGAGAAAATCCTGTTCCAGATCCTCCACACTGTAGGCGAGCCCGGCGACATTCACGCGCGTCTCCACGCCCGCCGGGGCCTTC
>CBINKF010000195.1:0-6112 GCA_966251115.1 uncultured Cellvibrio sp. | reverse complement strand
CAGTGAGCTGCAAGTGCGTGATGGCGGCCTTGGGGGCAGGTATGCCGCGCACCCAGTAGTTGAGCTGGCTCACCGGCAGGCTCCAGCCCATGGCTTTTTTGATGAGGGATTCGGCATTGCGCGCGCTCATGGGTGCCTGACCGCTCTGGTGCAATTCCACCAGGTTGGGGCTGCCAATAATTTCCACGTGCTTTTGTCCCAGGGGGGCGCTCAGGAAAATCTGATAGGTCTCGGGTGTGTGTTTCCAGTTGAGGCTGGCGCTGCCGCTATCGCGGTGCGCGCGTATCCCCAGTTTGCCCTGGATTTGCCACTGCTCCAGGCTGCGCAGTTGCGCTTCGTGGGCCTGGAGGCTGGCGGGCGGAGTAATGCGCGCTTGATGGGCGCAGCCGGCCAGGACTAACAGTCCCAGCAGCCAGGATATTCTCAACATTAAAGTTCAACCTTGAGGCGGGTAAGGGTGTGTTGCAGGAGTTTGTTGTTGGCGTCGCGCTTCTGGCATTTGCGCCACACACTCAGGGCGTTTGCCTGTTGCCCGGCTTGCCACAGGGCTTCACCCAGGTGCGCGCCTATCTCCACATCGGCGCTCAGGTTATAGGCGCGGGTTAAATAGTCAAGGGCGCTGTCGAGTTTGCCCGGGCGAAACGCCACCCAGCCCATGGAGTCGAGAATGGCTGGGTCATCGGGGTTGAGGCTGAGGGCCTGGGTGATAAGTTGCTGCGCCTCGTCGAGTCGCTCATTCCTATCTGCCAGGAGGTAGCCGAGGGCGTTGAGCGCTTGGGCGTCATCGGGTTTTTGGTGAATGATCAGGCGCAGGTCGGCCTCGCTGGCGGCGAAGTGGTTGCGCTCCTGGTTGAGCATGGCGCGGGCATAGAGCAGCTCGGGGTTGGCGGGCAGGCTTTTCAACCCCTCGTTCAGGTTTTTTTCGGCACCTTGCAGTAGTTGATGGCGGCGCAGCACTTCGGCGTAAAGCAGATAGAAGCTGGCGGCCTTGTCCGGATGGCGCAGCGCCAGGCGGTTGACCTGCTGCTGGGCGCTTTCGTAGTCCTGCTTGCGCACAAAAATATCCAGCAGGCTGAGGGTGGCGGCATAAAAATCGTTGCCTGGGCCCACCTGAAGATAGTGCAGTGCAGCTTCAGTCAGTTGTTCCTGGTCCTCGTAGATGCGGCCCAGATAAAAATGTGCAGTAGATAAATGCTGGTTGAGATCCAGTAATGTCTCAAATGCCTGGCGTGCGGTTTCGGTGTCGCCGCGCTGCAGTGCGACTATGCCCAGCGACAGCCAGATATCGCCGCTGTAGGGCATTTGCCGGGTGAGCAGTTGAAACTGCTCCTGGGCGCGGGCCATGTCAGTGTGGATCAATATGCGCGCGTATTGCTGGCGCAGCAGATGGTTGTCCGGGTGCAGCGCCAGCAGGTTTTCCATTTTCACCACAGCCTCTTTATCGCGCTTTAACTGGTGAAGTAGGTTGGCTTCAAGGATGGCGGCGGGCAGGTTTTGCGGGTCCAGTTTAAGCGCCTGGCGGGCATAGTCCATGGCCTGGCTGTAGGCCTGCTCCTGCTCCAGCAACAAGCCAGTGCCCACTTGCAGCTGCAGGTTGCGTTTGTGGTTTTGCAGCAGTGCCTGGTATTGCCTGAGCAGCGCCTGGTGCTCAGCGCTGGGCAGCTCGCTGGCGCGCGCGGCGATTACCTGAAACAGCGGTTCCCCACCCTGGTCCAGCAATTGACGCGACAGCTCAAACGCCTGCTGAAAATGGCCGGCATCCAATTGCGTTAACGCGCTGTTGGTGAGCGCATCCGGATTTTGCGGGGTGGAGTTCAGCCATATTTGCGAGGTTTCCAATGCTGTATCTGTATCGCCCAGGTAGCGCGCCATTAGCGTGGCCCGCTCCGCTACCTGAGGGTCCTGGGTTTCGCGCGCCTGCTGGGCGTAATTGCTCAACGCCAGGTCGTAGTTTTTGCGGCTGCCGGCCATCTCCGCCGCCAGCAGCGAGTAAAGGGTCTCACGTTTAAACGGGCGTGTTTGGTTGGGAGGCACCGGGGGCGCCTTGGCCTCCGGTGTTGGCGCTTGCCGTGGCTGTTGGCTACAGCCAGCTAGCAGGGCAGCGCCCAGCCAGAGTGCACAGGTAAGACAGCTGAGCGATGTTGTTAAGCTTGTTGTACGTTTCAAACCTGAGTCGTCTCACGCGGGAAAGTCTGCCTGTGTATGTCAGGGCTCCCGTCTAGTCAATCTTTACCCCCGGAATCACCGGGGAATTGTGCGCGGTTAGGCAAAATCTTGGACAGGTATAGTCTCGTCCCGGTTCCTGTGCGGGATATTCTGCTGTCTGCGCCTTGTCGCCGGAATCACCTGCGATACTTTTGCTCGGAATCACCTGCGATACTTTTGCTCGGGCTCGCCTGGCGCGCTGCGCTGAAGTGCCTGTTGCAGCGTCTGGTTGCGCGTGACTATATATGTCTGCTGAATCAGATAGGCATCGCCACTGGCGCGATGGCGCTGGATATCGAGCTGTTGCAGCAGCTGCTTTTTGGTGGCGTCCCAAAACATCAGCTGCTCTTCGGTGGCGATCATCTCTATAGGGCTGAGGTGAAAGCTGGGAGTGGTGCGCGCTGCAAAATACAGGCGATTGAGCCAGGGGCTGTCGTGGGTCCAGGCGTCGCTGTAACAGGTAATATCGCCCAGCAGCTCGTTCAGCTCCCGACATACCTGGCGCGGCGATTTGCCGTGTTCGCGCAGGCACTGCTGGCTGATGCCGTGAATTTTCTCTGCGCTCTCGCACCAGTGCTGCCAGTCGTCCACCGGGTGGATCAGGCTGCAATAGCGCTCGCCTTTGCTGGTGATCACGCCGACTTCTATAGGGTAGCTATAGGCGCCAAAGCCCGAAGCCTCTATATCGATTATGGCGGGACAGCTGGGTCGACGCATGGCGGGTTCCTGAAGTTGAGTTTTCATTATAGGGGCATAATGGCGCCTTGACGCTCTTTACCACTGATTCTGTTGGCGTAGAATTTTTGCAGTGAATGCAGGTTTCTGACCGCTTCCACTTGCCAGCCGGGGCGCCTGGCCGGACAATACCGCCCTTTGCCTAATGGGCTGCGCAATTTTTGATCTCTGGCTTATTCAGACCCCTTGCCTATAGATGACCCTGCTCGCGTTCGGAATTAACCACAATACCGCCCCCGTCGCCCTGCGCGAGCGGCTGGCGTTTGCGCCCGAAAAGCTGGCAGAGGCGCTGCAGCAGGCCGTTGTCAGTGCCGGCTTGGCCGAGGTGGCGATTCTCTCCACCTGCAACCGCACCGAAATTTACGCCAACAGCCAGGAGGATGTAACAACCCTGGAGACCTGGCTGATTGCCCACTCGGCGGTAGATGCGGGCGACCTGGCCAAGAGCCGCTACTGTCACCAGGGGCCGGAAGCGGTGCGCCATATGATGAAGGTCGCCGGTGGCTTGGACTCGCTGGTACTGGGCGAGCCGCAAATTCTGGGCCAGATGAAATCCGCCTTTGCGGTGGCCAAGGAGGCGGGCACCATTGGCAGCGAGCTGCACACCGCCTTCCAGCAGGTGTTCAGTATTGCCAAGCGCGTGCGCACCGAAACCGCTATTGGTGAAAACCCTGTCTCTGTCGCCTATGCAGCGGTGAGCCTGGCGCAACAGATTTTCTCCAATTTAAAAGAAGATACCGCGCTGTTAATTGGCGCGGGCGAAACCATAGAACTGGTCGCCCGCCATTTAGCCGAGCAGGGCATTAAAAAGATGATTGTCGCCAACCGCACCCTCGACCGGGCACAGCGGCTGGCGCGCGAGTTTTACGGCGAGGCAATTCTGTTGGCGGATATCCCAGAATACCTGCACCGCGCCGACATAGTGATCTCCTCCACCGCCAGCCAGCTGCCGCTGCTGGGCAAGGGTGCAGTGGAGAGCGCCCTTAAAAGGCGCAAGCACAAGCCCATGTTTATGCTCGATATCGCCGTGCCACGCGATATCGAGGAGCAGGTGGGCGAGCTGGAGGATGTCTACCTCTACACTGTCGATGACCTGCACGCAGTGATCGACGAAAACAAAAAATCGCGCATAGCCGCCGCCGACCAGGCGGAAGAGATTATCAACCAGGGCGTCGACCAGTACTTGCGCCAGCAGCGCGCCCTGGATGCGGTGGCCACAGTTAAGGCTTATCGGCAAAAGGCCGAGGGCCTGCGCGACGCCGAAGTGCAAAAAGTGCTGCGTAATCTGCAGGCGGGCGGCAACCCTGAGCAGTTGTTGCAGCAGCTGGCGCGCAACCTGACCAATAAACTCATTCACTCGCCCACCGCCGTATTAAAAGAGGCCAGTGCCAATGGCCGCTCGGATGTAATTCAGGTGGCCCAGCAATTATTCGATATCAGCCTGGAGGAGGTGACAGCATCAGCTGAATCAACCGACTCCGCGCAAGACCCAAGTGAGCAAGCATGAAAGCCTCGATTTTAGAAAAACTGGAGCGCCTCAAAGAGCGCTACGAAGAAGTTAGCGCCCTGCTGTCTGAAGCCGAGGTGATCAACAACCAAAATAAATTCCGCGACCTGTCCAAAGAGTACGCCGAGCTGGAGCCGGTGGTGCTGGCCTACAAAGGCTATCAACAGCTGCTCGACAATATTGAAGAGGCCAGGCATCTGATCGCCGATGGTGATGCGGATATGCTGGAAATGGCCGAAGAGGAATTAAAAGATTGCCAGGCGCGTTTGGAACCCACCGAGCTGGAGCTGCAAAAGCTGCTGCTGCCCAAGGACCCCAACGACGAGAAAAACTGCTACCTGGAAATTCGCGCCGGCACTGGCGGCGACGAGGCGGCAATTTTTTCTGGCGACCTGTTCCGCATGTATTCGCGCTACGCCGAAACCCAGGACTGGCGGGTGGAAATCCTCAGCCAGAACGAGGGCGAGCACGGCGGTTTTAAAGAAATTATTTCGCTGGTGAGCGGCAGCGGTGTTTATTCCAAACTCAAGTTTGAATCCGGTGCGCACCGCGTGCAGCGGGTGCCAGAGACAGAATCCCAGGGCCGTATCCACACCTCGGCCTGTACTGTGGCGGTAATGCCCGAGGCGGATGAGCTGGAAGAGGTGAATATCAACAAGGCCGATTTGCGTATCGACACCTTCCGCGCCTCGGGCGCCGGTGGTCAGCACGTTAACAAAACCGACTCGGCAATTCGCATAGTGCACCTGCCCACCGGCCTGGTGGTGGAGTGTCAGGACGAGCGCTCGCAGCACAAAAACCGCGCGCGCGCCATGAGTCTGCTGGCCACCAAACTCAAAACCATGCAGGAAGAAGCCGCGCACAAATCCCTGTCCGATGAGCGGCGCAACCTGGTGGGCAGCGGCGACCGCTCCGAGCGCATTCGCACCTACAACTATCCGCAAGGGCGAGTGACCGATCACCGCATCAACCTCACGCTTTATTCGCTGGATGCGATTATGCAGGGCGAGCTGGACCCGGTGGTTGGCCCGCTGGCTAATGAATACCAGGCCGATCAGCTGGCTGCGATAGCGGATTGATGCGTTGCGCTTGTAGGTTGGGCTGTTATGCCCAACTTGCTATCTTCTGTCTCAAGCTTTGTTGGGCATAACTGCCCAACCTACGGAAACTCTAATGGGTGAAATTAGCGTTGCCCAATGTTTGCAACTTGCGCCCCAGCTGGCGGCGGTAAGCGATTCGCCGCGTCTGGATGTCGAATTGCTGCTTTGCGCGCTGCTGCAAAAAAATCGCACCTGGCTGTTTACCTGGCCGGATAAAACCCTCTCTGCCGACCAGCAAAAAATCTTCGACCAGTATTTTGCTCGCCGTTTAAATGGCGAGCCCATCGCCCATATTCTCGGTCAGCGCGAATTCTGGTCGCTGCCACTTTTTTGCGATAACTCCACACTGATTCCGCGGCCAGATACCGAGCTGCTGGTGGAAACCTGCCTGGCAATTTTTGCCGAGGATGAGCCACAGCAAGCGCGCGCGATTCTGGATTTGGGTACAGGCACAGGCGCTATCGCCCTGGCGCTCGCCAGCGAAAAAAAGCACTGGCAATTAACTGGGGTTGATCAGTCAGTTGCGGCTGGCGCCCTGGCGGAAAAAAATCGTGCGCATTTGGGT
>CBINKF010000194.1:0-6132 GCA_966251115.1 uncultured Cellvibrio sp. | reverse complement strand
TGGGCTGCGCCCTGTTCATCCTGGTGCAAACTGTTGCCCGATTGCTGTTGTTTTGCGCTTTTGTGGTGCTGAATGAGTTGGATTAGCCAAGCGGCTTAACGCTTACTTGGCGGGTTTAACAAAAATTAACTCCCTGCGGCTTTAGGCTAGAGTTACCTTTGCTGACTGCTTAAGCCCCGGAACCACAATAACTGAGCGGAGATAATCCCATGAAAACCCTGCACGGGCCGGCCATCTTTCTGGCGCAATTTCTCGGCGATCAAGCCCCCTTTAACAATTTGGACAATATCGCCGCCTGGGCCGCCGGGCTTGGCTATAAAGGGGTGCAAATCCCCACCTGGGATAAACGCGTGTTCGATCTGGAACAGGCCGCACACAGCCAGGCCTATTGCGAAAACCTGCGCGCTACTCTGGCCAAACACGGTTTGCAAGTGACCGAGCTGTCGACCCATTTACAGGGCCAATTAGTGGCCGTGCATCCGGCCTACGATGAAATGTTTGATGGCTTTGCTCCTGACGCTGTGCGCGGCAATCCATCGGCGCGCCAGGCCTGGGCGGTGGATCAGCTGCTGCTGGCGGCCAAAGCCAGTAAAAACCTCGGCTTAAAAGCCCACGCCACTTTTTCCGGCGCGCTGCTCTGGCCCTACCTCTACCCCTGGCCGCAGCGCCCGGCGGGTTTGGTGGATACCGGCTTTGCCGAATTGGCCAAGCGCTGGCTGCCGATCCTCAATGCCTTTGACGCGGCGGGTGTGGATGTGTGCTATGAAATTCATCCCGGTGAAGACCTGCACGACGGCGCAACCTTCGAGCGCTTTTTAACAGCGGTGGACAACCATCGCCGCTGCAATATTTTGTTCGACCCCAGCCATTTTGTGCTGCAGCAGTTGGATTACCTGGCGTTTATCGATCGCTATCACGCGCGCATTAAAATGTTCCATGTCAAAGACGCCGAATTTAATCCCAGCGCGCAGCAGGGTGTTTACGGCGGCTACGAAAACTGGGTGGATCGCGCCGGGCGCTTCCGCTCGCTGGGCGATGGACAGGTGGATTTCAAACAAATTTTCTCCAAGTTCGCCGCCTACAACTATGAGGGCTGGGCGGTGTTGGAGTGGGAGTGCTGTTTAAAACATCCAGAGGATGGCGCGCGCGAAGGGGCGAACTTTATTCGCGATCATATTATTCGTGTGACTGAGCGGGCGTTTGATGATTTTGCCAATGCGGGGACGGATGAGGCGGCGAATCGCCGGATTCTTGGTTTGAGTTAATTATTTAAATTTTAGAATGGTTTCGCCTGCAGGCGACCTACCTTTCTTTGTAGGGGCCAAAGAAAGTAGATAAAAGCAAAAAGCAAAAAGCAAAAAGCAAAAAATTAACGCAATTACACAGGCGTAAAACAATGACGACAAAAAAAATTCCCTATGCCATGGTCGGTGGTGGTCGCGGCGCGTTTATTGGTGCTGTGCATAGAATCGCGGCGCGTATGGATGATCGCTTTGAGTTGGTGGCTGGCGCGCTGTCGTCCAACCCGGACAATGCCAAAGCCTCGGCGGCAGATTTACATATTGCGCCCGAGCGCGCCTACAGTTCCTACGAGGAAATGCTGCGCGCCGAAAAAGCGCGACCCGATGGCGTTAAGGCGGTAGTGATAGTTACGCCTAACCATATGCACTTTCCGGTGGCTAAGGCGTGTATCGAGGCAGGCTTTAATGTCATCTGTGATAAACCTGTGACGCGCACTTTAGATGAAGCCCTGGCGCTGCAAAAAATTGTGCAGGCCAGCAATTGTTATTTTGCGCTCACCCACAATTACAGCGGCTATCCCCTGGTGCGCTATGCGCGCGAGTTGGTGGCAGCGGGGCGACTGGGGAAACTGCGCGTGGTGCAGGTGGAATACCCGCAGGAATGGCTCACCGAAGCCGCGGCCGATGACAACAAACAGGCGAGCTGGCGCACAGATCCGGCGCGCTCGGGTGCAGCCGGTTGCCTTGGCGATATAGGCACCCATGCGTTTCAACTGGCGCAATTTATTGCCGGGCAAAAAGTGGATTCTGTGTGCGCCGACCTCAGCAGTTTTGTCGCTGGGCGCGCGGTGGACGACAACGTACATGTGCTGCTGCGTTTTGCCGAGGGCGCCAAAGGCATGCTCTGGTCGAGCCAGGTGGCACCGGGTTGTGAAAATGGTTTGCGCATTCGCCTTTACGGCGACAAAGCGGGTTTGGAGTGGAGCCAGGAGAATCCCAACGAGCTGTGGTTTGGTGAATTAAATAAACCTAAACTGCGCATCACCCGTCGCGGCGATATTGGCAGTGCCATAGCCGCGCGCGGTATGCGCGTGCCCGGCGGTCACCCCGAAGGTTATTTGGAGGGCTTTGCTAACCTCTACAATGATATTGCCGATATCCTGCTGGCCCATGAGCAGGGCGAGCGCCACCAGTTGCAGGATTGGGTGCCGGATATTATTACCGGTGTCGAAGGCATGAAATTTATTAACGCCGTGTTGGACTCATCGGCAAACAACAGCCGTTGGACTAAGCTGTAACTCAGGTGACTGGTCGCCAGGGTAAACTCATTTAAGCAATAACAATAAGGTCAATTATTATGAAGCTCTCTCTGCGTTTGCAGCTTTCCACCATGATGTTCCTGGAGTTTTTTATCTGGGGCGCCTGGTTTGTCACCATGGGTACATTTTTGTCGCAGGCCTTCAGTGCCACAGGTGCCCAGGCGGGCCGCGCTTACGAGACACAATCCATTGGTGCGATAGTCGCCCCCTTTATTATTGGCCTGATCGCTGACCGCTTTTTTGCGGCGCAAAAAATCCTGGCGATTTTACATTTGCTCGGTGCGGCGCTTTTGTGGCTGGCGGCCAGCTCGGCGAGTTTTGATGCGTTTTACCCCTACATCTTAATTTACATGCTGGTGTATATGCCGACCCTGGCGCTGGTGAATTCCATCAGCTTTCGCCAGATGCAAAATCCCGCGGTGGAGTTTGCGCAGGTGCGGGTGCTGGGCACTATCGGCTGGATTGTCGCCGGTCTGGTGATTGGCTACATGGCTTGGGAATCCAACAATGCGCTGCACAACACCTTTAAGTTAGCGGCGGCAGCCTCGGCGGCCTTGGGTGTGTTCAGTTTCTTTTTGCCCAATACTCCACCGGGTAATAAATCCGGCAGTGTGAGCCTGCGCGATATTCTCGGCCTGGATGCGCTGGCGCTGTTAAAAGACACGCGCTATTTAATTTTCTTTATTTCCTCCATCGTTATCTGCGTGCCCCTGGCGTTTTACTATCAAAACACCAACCTGTTTTTAAACGAATTGGGCATGCAGGGCGCCGCCGCAAAAATGTCACTCGGTCAGGCCTCGGAAATTTTATTTATGCTGTTGCTGCCGCTGTTTATCACCCGCTTTGGGGTAAAAACCTCGCTGCTGGTGGGCATGGCGGCCTGGGTGTTGCGCTACGTGCTGTTCGCTTACGGCAATACTGGCGATATGGTGTGGATGCTGTTCCTGGGAATTTTGTTGCACGGCATCTGCTACGACTTTTTCTTTGTCACCGGGCAGATTTATACCGATCACAAAGCTGGCGAAAAAATTCAAAGTGCTGCGCAAGGGCTTATCACCCTCGCTACCTATGGCCTGGGTATGCTGATTGGTTTCCGCCTGGCGGGTTATATCACCGATATTTATGCCACAGAGGCGGGCCACAGCTGGCAGAATGTGTGGATGTTGCCAGCCGGTATAGCGGCGGCCGTTTTAGTGTTCTTTTTGATGGCCTTTAAAAACGAAAAGCTGGAAAAATAGTTATCTTTCAGTAAATAAAAAACGGCGACCTTTGTGTCGCCGTTTTTTTTGTTAGCAAACTATTGCGAGTTACAGGTGCTGGGGGCTATACAACTTTGATTGTTCTCCCAACCCCAGCCAGAGCTGGTGTTGGTGCACAAAGGATAGTAGGTGCCGTACCAGTTGCAGCGGCCCGCCGCCGTGCTGGAGCTTGATGAAGAGCTGCTGGAGCTGGATTTTGACGATGAGCTTGAACTGGAGCTGGAGCTGTTGCCGATAACGCCATAAGGGCTGGGCTGGGCGGCGCAGCTGCTGCGGCCGACGCAAGTTTGATTGTTTTCCCAACCCCAACCCGAATCGCTGTTGGCGCAAATAGGGTAGGTCGAACCGTACCAATTACACTGGCTGCCGCCGGCGCTGCTGGAGGAGGTTTTCGAGCTGGTGCTGCTGGCGATGGAGCTGCTGGATGAACTGCTTGTAGCGCCCCCAAAAATACTGGCGCGGGTTGAGCTGGCTTTGATGCCGTTGCTGCCATTGATCAGGGTATTGCCCCAACTGCTCAAGGTATTGGCATTAAAGTTTTGCGCAATATCCAGGCTTACCAAATCCGAACTGTTGCCCGACCAGGACCAGCCCAGATAGCCAAAATTGTATTGCTTGGCGTAGCTCATAATGGAGGCTTCATCCACATTCGCGCCCTGGTGATCGGCGGCAAACTCACCCACCACCAATGCCAGGCCGTTACTTTTAAAGCTGGCCATATAGTTACTGACGCTGCTGGCGCTGCCATAGACCTGATACATGTGCACGCTGAAAATTGTATTTTTCAGGCTGTCGGCGGCGAGTACGCTGGCGGCGTTGTCGCGCATGATGTTTTGCCAGTCCTGGCCCCAGTTGGCGGCATCCACCATAAGCGCGTGTTTAAAGCCGGCATTGCGCAGGCTTTGAATGGCGGCTATGTGGCCATTTTTCCAGGCATCCGCCGAAGGGCCATTGCCATAGGGCTCATTGCCGATATTGATAATGACATAGTCCTCCTGACCCACCAGCGCACCTTTAATACTGATCCAGTAATTGACCGCATCGCTCAGGGTGGCCGCGCCCGACTGTTCGCCATAACCGGTGGTGTCGTGCACCTCCAGAATCGCGATTAATTTATTGGCCTTGGCCTGGGCAATCAGGTTGGCAACCTCCGTCTGGCTGGTTTTGGTCCAGCGCTGACCACTGGCGAGTACTATGCGCACGCTGTTGGCGCCGGTGTTGGCTATATCGCTCAGGGAGCTGGCCGTTTTGTCCTGGTACCAGGCGTGGGCGACGTTGATGCCGCGCAGTACCAGGGGGTTGCCGTTACCTTCATAGACCTGGCTGCCGGAGACGTAGATCCCGGCCTGGGCGAGCAGGGGGGACATGCTCAGTGCCAGGGCCCAAAGCGCAGTTTTGAAATGGCGGGCCAAAGCCCGCGCGGGAGTTGGAGGGTTACTCGATTGATTGTTCATATTCATGGGATACCTGTTTATCGTTATTGGTGGTTTGGGTTAGTGCACCTGGTGCCAATGGGCTGCGAGGCCTTTCCGCCTGCTGCCTGTCCGGGGTTTGGGGTGCACTGGTAAAAAAAGCTTCCTGCGGCATATCTCCTGGTTGTGGTAATTCCGCTGTTGCGTGTAATCGATTACTTATTATTGTTGGATTTTAAACTTTAATGCCGCGCTGTTAATTTGGTTTATTTATAACAGCATGATTTAAATGAAAAATTATTCTTATTTTAAAAATGGGCGATGGCGTTTGATAAGAAATTGCTGTAATCGGTTACAAATTTAAAATGTAATCTCAAACTTGGCAAGACAAAAACTGAGCGAGGAACGGTTATTGGCCGCTAAATCCCGCGTTCATGCAGGTTTGTGGCCAATCTATTTTTCATAAATAAAAAGCATTCCATTTGTGATGGCTTGCTCACTTTTGCGCTATCGGCCAAAAAGTGTGCAATCATGTTGTTAGCATATGGTCCGCCAGACTAATACCTGGGTTGTGCGGGTTGGTAAATATTGCGACTCAAGGCTTGGGCGGGCAGCAAACTAACAATAACGATTGGAGAAACTCTATGAAAAATTCCCTTCTTAAACACCTGTGGCTCGTGCCCTTAACGGCTCTGGCCCTGGGCTGGGGCAGCGCTCAGGCGGCCAGCTGCAGCTATAAGGTCAGCAACAGCTGGGGCAGTGGTGCCACCGCCAGTATTGAAATTGCCAACACCGGCAATAGTGCAATTAACGGCTGGTCAGTCAGTTGGACCTACACCCACAACAAACTGAGCAGCAGCTGGAATGCCAGTGTGTCCGGCAGCAACCCCTATACCGCGAG
>CBINKF010000193.1:0-6135 GCA_966251115.1 uncultured Cellvibrio sp. | reverse complement strand
GCAAAGGATTCATGGGCGATTTCAAAACGGCTCTCACCGGAGAATTTATCCTCGGCTGTTGCTATGGCCGCCAGATCTTTATCTATCGCCAGCAGTCGCCCCTGAGGGGCCAACCGGCTCATAATCAAACTGCTGTGCCCACCGCGCCCGAAGGTGCCATCGACATAAAAGCCTTGGGTGTCAGTAATCAGGGCGTCTACTGCCTCGTGAAGCAAGACAGTTTTGTGTTGAAACTCAGTCATGCCAGCCTCTAGAACGACAGATTTTGTAATTCGGCGGGCATCTCGCCGTCTACCGGTTCGTCGAGCAGCGCATTCCAGCTGTCTTCGCTCCAGAGCTCTAATTTGTTCCCCAGACCAACCAACATGGTTTTTTTATCGATATTGGCGTAGTCGCGCAGGGTGGGCGGCAGCAAAATACGGCCGCTGGCATCCAACTCCAGGGTGTGGGAATAGCCAATTAACAGGCGTTGGATGCGGCGTGCATGCTTGTTAAGGCTGGGAAGTTTTTGGATTTGCGGCAGGATTTGCAGCCACTCGGGCTCGGGATACACCAGCAAGCAGCGCTCTTCAGTGTGAGCAGTCACGACCAAGCGGCCAGCAGAAGTCTCCACCAACGAATCGCGAATGCGCGTCGGAATCGCCATGCGACCCTTGGGGTCCATGTTGATGGAGTGACTACCCGTAAACACTTTTCACCACTTGGAGGAGTTATTTTCCACAAAAAACCACAATTACCCACTTTTTCCCACGACGCTCACTATAAATCGGGGCAGGGCAAAGTCAAGCGAGCCCTGAGCAAAACGCGCGGAAAATCATGTGGAAAATCAGGAATTTGGCAGTGAAAATGCAGGAATTGAATAAACCAGAAGACCAGCGGACAGCACTAATTACATCAAAAACAAAGCAATAGAATCGAAACTTAAAGTAATACTTTAAGTTTGAAATTATTTAGTCGCTTAAATTTGAGGTTATTAGAAGGATTAGGTCTATAAGACCAAAAAAGCAGCAGGTAAAAACCAGGTATTTCACGCGCAACCGAATCACAAATCTGTAGTCGGCGACAGGAATCGCAGCCTAACCCAGGGTCCAGTTCCGTGACAAGCCCCAAAACTAATCGACCGCTCCAGCAAACACTGGAGCGGTCGACAGCAAAAGGTTGAGTCAGCCGATAAGCCGGGTTCTGTCGTGGACAGTCATTCATCTGGGACAAGTGTCGCCACTTGCCTCGAGCGACCTACCCGAATCCGATGCGGGCCGCACCAATGGATTCCTATTTGGTCTTGCTCCGAGCGGGGTTTACCATCGCCGCAGACTGTTGCCAGCTGCGCGGTGCGCTCTTACCGCACCGTTTCACCCTTACCGGTTCCGGTTTGCCCTAAAGCACCTGGAACTTAGGCGGTTTGCTTTCTGTTGCACTTTCCGTAGGCTCGCGCCCCCCAGGCGTTACCTGGCGCCCTGCCCTGTGGAGCCCGGACTTTCCTCCCCGACACACCACCAAACTACCCAAAGGGCAGTTGCCAATAGTTTCGGAGCGACTGTCTGGCCAACTCAGGGCGCGCACACTACTCCTCCCAAAATTAAAGCGCAAGTTTAAAAATGCGCCAAGATGCAGCGATTAGTCGCGAATTTGTCACCAAATGCAACAAGACCCTACTGCGTAACATTCTTTTATTACCTTAAACTGGTATTTTCGTGACTTTCAGCTATTAATTGGGGAATATCTGTGTTCCGCACACCTCAGGAAGTTAGCGATTATCCTTTAAAAAATAAAAGCTTAGGAGATTCTCTAGTGAGAACCTATACCCCCAAACTGCTCGCCCTGGCTGTTGCCAGTTGTTTTTCCTTGCAGGCTTTTGCCGAAACCAGCCCAGCCCTGGAAGAGGTGCTGGTAACCGCCCAAAAGCGCGTTCAAAGCCTGCGCGATGTGCCCTTATCGGTCGACGCACTCTCCGGCGACAAGATTGAAAAAACGGGCCTGACCAATATTCAAAATATGGCCGACTACATCCCCAGCTTTAACATGACGCAAACGGGTATAGGCACCAATATCGCGATTCGCGGCATCAGCTCGGGAGTCAACCAGGGCTTTGAACAATCGGCGGCCGAGTTCATTGACGGTGTTCACTATGGTCGCGCCCAATTGTCGCGCGCGCCGCTTTTGGATATTGCCCGGGTTGAAGTACTGCGCGGCCCACAGAGTATTCTGTTTGGCAAAAACTCCACCGCCGGCGCAGTGAGCATTATCACCGCCAAACCCACTAATGAATTTATGGCGAAGATGACCGCCCTCTATTCGCCCGAAGATGGTGAGCGCGACTTGCGCTTCGTGGTGTCTTCCCCCCTCAGCGACGAACTTGGCCTGCGCATAGCCATTCTCGATAGCAAAATTGATGGCTACATGGATAACACCACCCTCAATCGCGATGAATCGGGTGATAAAAGCCGCGTAGTACGCGGTACCCTGGAATGGAAGCCAGACACCTGGGACATCACCCTTAAAGCCGAAACTGGCTCCTTCGACAGCAATGGTCGCAACATTGAAGTTGTCAAACCCGTCTATCGCACCGACAGCTCCGGCAACCCGGTTCCCGGTGCCGTGCCTTATGGCAATGTGCTGGAAATTCTCACCGGCGGCCAGTACCACCTGGACACCACCCACGACTGGAAGCGCCAGTCCAACGGTGACTACAGCTATAACGACACTGAAAACATTACCCTTACCATAGAGCACGACCTGGGCGACTATAAATTCACCTCGGTAACCGGCTACAACGCCTATAACTACGAAGAGCTGTGCGACTGCGACTTTACCGGCGCCTCCGGCTTTAACATCCTCTCCAACGAGGACTACAGCCAGTACAGCCAGGAGCTGCGCATTGCCTCTCCTGAGAGCGATACTTTTAGCTACCTCGGCGGCCTCTTCTTCCAAACTGCAGATCTGGATTTCCACGACGATGTGCGCGTGCCCACCGACAGTATTATCCCCACAGCGCTGGGCTCCAGTTTTGGCGCCGTGGCCAATCTGCTGCGCGGCGCCTCCACTCAGCGCGATTTTGGTCAATCCACTGATATTTATGCGGTGTTTTTCCAGGGCACCTGGAACATGACTGACGACGCCCATCTGATCCTGGGTGCGCGCTATACCGACGAAAGTAAAGACGCCAGTCGCCAGAACTATTACGTAACACCCGATGGCACCCAATTGCCGCAAGGCACCCCGGCCGATCCATACAACCAATTGTGGGCGGCCTTCAAGATAGACCCCCACAACATCAAGGGTTCTCGCAGCGAAACCGGCTTTACCCCGCTGATCACCTTTAAGTACGACCTCAACAGCACTGACATGCTCTACGCCAGCTACACCACCGGCTTTAAGTCCGGCGGTTTTGACGTGCGCTCCAACGCCGCGCCTAATGCCCTGGATGGCATATTCGACAGCATTACCGGCACCTGGGAGTTTGAGGACGAAAAGGTTAAGAACTATGAGTTTGGTGGCAAGTTTGTATTTGCCGATGGTTCAGCTGAGCTAAATACGGCGATTTTCCGCTCTGAATTCGACAATATGCAGACCAGCCAGTTTGACGGCAGCCTGAGTTTTAATGTGACCAACGCTGGCCAGGCGGTGGTACAAGGCGTGGAGGCCGATAGTCGCTGGGCCTTAACTGACAGCATCCTCTGGCGCGGTGGTGTGGCCTATATCGACTTTGAATACACCGACTTCCCCAACTCCCAGTGTTACTTTGGCCAGGTGGATAACATCGGCACGCCAGGCGACGGAATTTGTGATGCCACCGGCCAGCGCCGCGAATACACCCCCAAATGGCAGGGCAACACAGGGGTGGACTACACCTACAATTTTGCCAATGGTTTGAAACTGGTATCCACCCTGGACCTGATCTTCAGCAGCAGCTACTACACAACGCCCTCGCTTGACCCCAAGTTCACCCAGGATGGCTACACCAAGGTTAACGCCCGTATAGCCTTGAGCGGCGACTCAGATCGCTGGGAGCTGGCGTTAATTGGCAAAAACCTGACCGATCAATCGGTTGTGACCTACGCCAACGGCTTGCCGGTAGCCACCACCCTGACTGCTGGCACCAGCTCCGGCTACTATGCTTTCTACGAGCGCCCGCGCAGCATAGCGCTGCAAGGTACTCTTAAGTTCTAATATGTAGAGTTCCAGACTCGTCAATCCAGTAAAAAACAAAGGGCGCTCACCGGGCGCCCTTTGTTTTTTAGCACTTTTTATATTAATTCTGCGGCGCTTGCGCCAAAGCCCACTGGTAGAGAAAATTCTTTTTCAACCCCGTCAGCTTGGCCCCCAAGGCAGCCGCCTGCTTTACTGGCAATTCCTCCAGCAGGATTTTCATCACCCGCTGCTGCTCAGCGGACATTTCCTCCGCTTCCACTTTGGATGCGCCGTGAACCAAGAGCACAATCTCACCGCGCTGTTGGTTAGCATCCCCGGCAACCCAGTTGCACATGGCCTCCAGCGTGTCGCCTTTAATAGTCTCGAAGGTTTTTGTCAGCTCGCGCGCCATCACCAGCTCGCGCTCGGCACCGAAGATATCGCGCATATCCTCCAGGGTTTCCAGCACCCGATGCGGGGCCTCGTAAAATACCAGCGTGCGGCTATCGCTCGCCAAAGCCTCAAGCTGGGTGCGGCGCGCCACCTGTTTAGCCGGTAAAAAGCCTTCAAAGGCGAAGCGGTCGGAAGGCAGGCCTGCAGCACTTAATGCCGCTACCATGGCACAGGCACCCGGGACAGGTACCACCTTGATACCGCGCAGGCGCGCCAGGCGCACCAGGCGATAACCTGGGTCGGACACCAGAGGTGTGCCGGCATCCGAGATAAGCGCTATGGAGCTACCCTCCTCCAGTTTGGCGACCAGGTTTTCGGTGCGATCCTCTCCGCTGTGGTCATGGTAGGCAATACAGGGCGTATTGATATTGAAATGGTTGAGCAGACGTGAACTGTGCCGCGTATCTTCAGCGGCAATCAATGACACAGTTTGTAGAGTTTCAATGGCTCGGGGTACCATATCGCCCAGGTTGCCAATCGGCGTCGCCACCACATAAAGAACACCAGCAGGTGCGGATTTACCTGAGTCGCCATTTGTCATAAGGATTTCACCAGTTTCCCCCACAGGCGCAACCAAAGCCTGCACACAGGGACCCAATAATTGATTTGTAATTTGAGGTTTTCATGCCCACTAGGCCTATTGCGCAAACCCTAGCCTGCTCACTTCTCGCCCTGAGCCTGGGCTTAACCCTTAGCAGTTGCGGCACCGCCCCCACCAAGCCGACAAGCGAACAGCGCCAGGTGCAATCCCCGGGAGCCCAGGCTCGCGCGCTGCTCGATCAGGCGCAGAGAGCACAATCCCCCCAGCGCGAGGCACTTTTGCTGCAGGCCACAGGCTTTTACATTCAGGCGCAAAAATACGAGCGCGCGCGCGACCTGTTGAACAGCCTGGAGCCCGACCAGTTGAGCGACATTAACTTTTTCAGCTATATCGAGCTTAAAGCCAAAGTCGCCCTCCAGGAGGGCGAAATCAGCGAGGCCCTGGGCATTCTAACCAACCCGCGATTGGAACAACAATGGGGCCTGATGAACCCATCCAGCGAAGCCAGGTTACGCGAGCAACGCGCGCAAACCTTTGAGCTGGCGGGAAATTTTGAACTCAGCCTGGCAGAGCGTTTCAGCCTGGCCAGCCTGCTTAACAATGTCCAACAGGAGCAGGACAACCAGCAGTGGCTGTGGCGCGACCTGATGCAAATTAAACCGGAGCGCCTTGCACAACTCGCCGCCCAAGCGCCCAACGACCTGCAGCGCGGCTGGTACAGTTTGGCGGTTATCGCCCAGGACAACCAGTTGGACCTGGAGCAGCAGCAAGCCAATCTCGAAGCCTGGGAGCAACAGTGGCCCAATCACCCCGCCCAGGCCAACCTGCCCGAAAACCTGCGCCTGCTGCGCAGCCTGATCGATCAGCAGCCGCGCCAACTGGCATTACTCCTACCCCTTCAAGGTAAGCTGCAAGAGGCAGGTCAGGCCGTCAGCGATGGTTTTTTTGCCGCCTACTACCAGGCCCAAGCCAAGGGCCGGCATCTGCCCGAGGTGCGCCAGTATGACAGC
>CBINKF010000192.1:0-6140 GCA_966251115.1 uncultured Cellvibrio sp. | reverse complement strand
GTCCAGCGGCGACTGAGGCTGCCGTTGCGCCAGTCCCAGGCCACCACCACCGCGCGGGTGTAGTAGCCGCGGGTCATGATCAAACTGGGGCGCTGGCCATCGAGGTAGGCCACGCCCGCGAGGAAGCGGTCGACGCGGTTGCCATAGCTGTCACCCCAGCTACTCACGGTGCCGCGCGCTGGTACATAGTCGGTAGTGGCCATAGCCGCGCCTGTCTGGCCGTTAAAAATGGTCAGGTATTCGGGGCCGGAGAGCACATAACCCTTGGTGTTGCGGTAGTCGGCGCTGGCACTGCCGATCAGCGCACCCTGGCCATCGCGGGTGCCATCGGCGGTTTTCATCGCCAGTTCGGCTTTGCCATCGCCGTCCAGGTCGTAGACGATAAATTGGGTGTAGTGGGCGCCAGCGCGAATATTGCGCCCCAGGTCGATGCGCCACAATTGAGTGCCATCCAAGCTGTAGGCATCCACGTACACATTGCCGGTGTAGCCGCTCTGGGAGTTGTCCTTAGAGTTGGACGGGTCCCACTTGACCACTATTTCGTACTGGCCGTCGCCATCCAGGTCGCCGACGCTGAGGTCGTTGGGCGAATAGCTGTAGGCCTCGCCGCTGGGGGTAGTGCCGCCGGCGGGGCGGTTGAGGTTGATCAGCCAGTAGGGGTTGGTCCAGGTGGATTTGGCGGCATTGGCCGCCAGCTCCTGGCCATTGACCAGCGGTCGCACTGTGTAGCTGGCACTGCTGGTGCCGCTCGCGTCAAAGTAGTTGGTGGCGCCGGTAATCGGTGTGCTGTTGAGCTTTTGGCCGTTGCGGTAGAGGTTAAAGCTGACATTGTCGGGGTCGCTGCCGAGCAGGCGCCAGCCAATGTAGATGCCCGTCCCCGATGGCAGTGCCACTAGCCCGCGATCCAGATACTCCGCCTGGCGCGCCGCCTGAACCTGAGCTGTTAACAAGACTAAAACCAGTAGTGCCAACTGGCCAATAAGGTTGCGCGGGCGCCCGGCCCGCCGCTTGAGCTGTGTATGCATGATTATTCTCTATTCCTGTAAATGAAATGCCCCTAAGGGCAATGGCTGGTGATGACCGAGGCAAATGCCAGTGCCAAAAATTTATTGTTATGTGTGAGGGCCAGCAGCCAGAACAGGAATTGCGAGGAGAGAGGCCTGATTGCTCAGGTCCCAGAAGATTATATAAATCTTATTTATTGGTCTATAGATTGGTGCGCCAAGATAATTCGGCTAGCACCCGATTGCTGGAATTGCGCACTGACGCAATTTTTAGGCGCCCAGCAAAGGCCGCGTTAATTGCGCGCTGCCCAGCGCTCCAGCAGCATGCTCTGGGCGTCGATAATGTCCTCGCCCTCGCGCGGTTTTACCTGCAGGTAGCTGCCATCGGGTTGCAGCAGCCAGGCGTGGGTGTTGTCGCGCAGGTAGAGATCCAGGTCCTCCAGAATCCGCTCGCGGATTTTTTTGTGGCGAATCGGGAAGCAGGTTTCCACCCGGTGAAACATATTGCGCAGCATCCAGTCGGCGCTGGAGCAGAATAATTCCGGGTTGCCCGCATTTTCAAAATAGAACACCCGGTGGTGCTCCAGAAAGCGGCCGACAATGGAGCGCACGCGAATATTCTCGGAGCGCCCCTCCACCCCCGGGCGCAGCTGGCAGACACCGCGCACAATCAAATCAATCTGCACGCCCGCTTGCGACGCGGCGTAGAGTTCGTTAACCAGCTCTTCGTCGTAGAGCGAGTTCATCTTGGCAATAATGCGCGAGGGAATACCTTTTTCAGCGTTTTCCTTCTCGCTGCGAATGCGCCTGACCATGCCCTTATGCAAGGTAAAGGGCGCATACAGCAGCGCATCCATTTTGGAGGCTTTACCCATGCTCGATAGCTGCAAAAAGATGCGGTACACATCTTCGCCGATTTCCTTGTCACAGGTGAGCAGGCCGTAGTCGGTGTAGATCTTACTGGTGCGCGGGTGGTAGTTGCCGGTGCCCAGGTGCACGTAGTAGCGCAGCCTGTCGCTCTCGCGGCGCGCCACCAGAATCATTTTGGCGTGGGTTTTAAAACCCACCACGCCGTAAATAACGTGAATGCCGTAGCGCTGCAAACGCTCCGCCAAGGCCACGTTTTGCTCTTCGTCAAAGCGCGCGCGCAGCTCCACAATTGCCGTTACTTCTTTACCGGCTTTGGCGGCGGCCACTAGCGCATCCACTATGGGCGAGTTGGAGCCGGTGCGGTAAAGCGTTTGTTTAATGGCCAGCACCTGGGGGTCGGCGGCGGCTTCACGCAAAAAATCCACCACGCTCTGGAAGGAGTCAAAGGGGTGATGCAGAAGAATGTCCTGCTTTTGAATCGCCTCAAAGTAGGAGTTGTTGCGCTTGGGCAGTTTGACCTGATTTTGCACAAAGGGCTTGAAATAAAATTTCGGGTCTTTGATTAAATCAAACAAATCGCTGTAGCGGTTGAGGTTGACCGGGCCGCTGATGCGGTAGAGGTCGCGCTCTTTAATCTCGCAGCGCTCCAACAAAAATTGCTCCAGCTCCGCCGGGCAGCGGTCGGTAATTTCCAGGCGCACTTCATCGCCATACTGGCGGTACACCAGCTCGCCCTGCACGGCGCGCAGCAGGTCGTCCGCCTCTTCTTCGTCGAGAAAAATATCCGAGTTGCGCGTGAGGCGGAACTGATAGCTCTCCATCACACTCATGCCGACAAAAATCTCGGCCATAAAGTAGTGGATGATGGAGGAGATAAACACAAACGCGCGGCCTTCCTCCACCACCTCGCCGGGCAGCTCGATCATATGGGTCAGCGAGCGCGGCACCTGCACTATGGCGCGGCCGGAGTTGCGACCAAAGGCATCTTTGCCATCCAGGCGCACAATAAAATTTAAACTTTTGTTGAGGATGCGCGGGAAGGGGTGCGCCGGGTCCAGGCCAATAGGGCTGAGCACCGGCAGTACATCGCTGTGAAAATATTTTTGCAGGTAGTCGATCTGCGCTGCTGTCCACTCCTCGCGGCGCAGCAGGCGAATGCCCTGCTCCTGCAGCAGCGGGATCAGCTGCTCGTTCAAAATCTGGTACTGCTCGTTCACCAGCTGATGCGCGCGCTGGGCGATTTCGTTGAGGGTTTCGCCCTGGCTCAAGCCATCGGGGCCCAGCGTGGGTGGGGCATTGCGCTCCAGCATTTCCAGCAGGCCGCCGACGCGCACTTCAAAGAACTCATCGAGGTTAGTGGAAAAAATGCACAGAAAGCGCAGGCGCTCCAGCAGTGGCAAGTCGGTGTTATAGGCTTGGTGAAGTACGCGCCGGTTGAATTCCAGCAGGCTTAACTCGCGATTGAAATAGGCGTCAGACACCGTGAACCTCAGATGCTCGAAAACATATGCGCCAATTTATGGCAGTTTTGTTACAAAAATAAGACAGCTAAATCTAACCCTAGCAGAGGTATGCGCGGCTTGCCTGTGAGCGAAAACAGTGTTGCGGGCCAGCCCGGTACCGCCAAGCGGCCACCGGGCTGCGTTTTTTAGTTGCAGGTATAAACGGCGAAATCCTGGCTGCCATCCTTAACCAAGGAGATGGGCACTATAGTGTTACCACCCGCTTTGGCGGCTTCATTGCGCGCCAAATTGGTCAACTCTGTGGCCACTTTTTTAGGGTCGCGTTTCATGGAGCCTATGTAGTTGTCTTTTACATTGACAGTCACTGTGCTCATTTTTTCGCAGCCGCGCACATTGGCGGCATTGGCAACAGCAACACTGCTGCCCTGTTCGCTCACTTTAACGAAAGTACAGGCGCTGGTGAGGCAGGCGATAGCAATCAGGCTCGCGGACAAAACTTTCATGGATATTTCCTCGGCGGGGAATCAATAGGGAATGAATAATTCGGCTGGCAGTGCGCCAGGTAGCGCCGGAGACGACTCACTCCGGGTGGCGCTTACACTAATGCTTCCCCCGCTGGCTTGCAAGTCAACCGGCTTTTGCTATTAAACGCGCCAAATGCATTTTGTTTTTGGCATAAGTGCAAGTTGCAGGTATCTTTAAGCACACCTTGGTTTTCTGCCTGGATGTTTTGGTCGGGCAGCCTGATTTTTTCTTGGGTAACCTGAGCTTTCACTCGGGTAAAAAAGGGCAGAGGTAGGTCCACAGGTTTGGCTTCCAAGGTCTCTCACAAAGCTTACAAAAAACAACTGATGGGATAATCACTAAAGAGGAGTTAACACTATGGGCGTCCTGAGTGTCCTGAATATTTTTGAAGCGCGCAAACGCAAGTTTATTTTTCGCGCGATAGTTGTAATCGCTATCGTCATGGCCATTGCCCTGGCAATAGGTAAAGCCTACCAACACTGGGACGACGATCCAGACCGCGGCGCCCTGCCAATCAACAACGGCGAGTTTGGCGAAAACTACTCCACCCCCATTTACCTCGACCAGGGTTGGAGCGCCTCCGACAGCCTGTGGTTTTACAACACCACCCAGGGCTCCGGCCTTATGCCCTACGACTTTTTTATCGCGCTTGAGCAGGCCGACTCCAACCTGCCCTTTCGCGATAACAGTGTGATTGATAAATACCGCTACCTGCCGCAAAAGCCCACCTTCTTTAACCCCGACGGTTTACCGGTCGGCTTTGTGAAGGAGCCCTACCAGGGCAAGGATTACATAGGCTATACCTGCGCTGCCTGCCACACCGGCCAGGTCAATTACCAGGGCCACGCCATGCGCATCGATGGCGGCCCCTCCATGGCGGACATGGTTGGCTTTCTCACTGCGCTGCAAAAAAGTTTGCAAGCGGCGCAGAATGTTCCGGAAAAGCACCAGCGTTTTGTCAGCAAGGTGTTGGAGCTGAACAACGATTACGACTCCGCCCAGCAGGTTGAGTCCGACCTTAAAAAATGGTCTGACACTATCGCGCTCTACAACAATATCAACCACTCCAAAGTAAAGTATGGCTACGCGCGCCTGGACGCCTTTGGGCGCATTTACAACCGCGTGCTGGAGCACGTCATCAACCGCGAGCAGGTGGCACTGGTGCTGCGCTCAAGCGAAAACGCCCTGGGTCAGCCGCTGCTCACCGAAGCGCAAATCAGCAAGGTGCTCGACGGCATCAGCGAAACCATTATTGGCGATGTGCAATTTGCCGAGATAATCGCGCGCCTGCAAAACACCGCCGATGGCTACCCCGGCCTGGGGGTGAAGGATATGCAGCGAATCAAGCGCGGCATATTTAACGAGCCCAATGCGCCGGTGAGCTACCCCTTCCTGTGGGACATCACCCATTCCGACTATGTACAGTGGAACGGCTTGGCGGACAACTCCGGCGTAGGCCCCCTGGGGCGCAATACCGGCGAGGTGATCGGCGTGTTTGGCATTCTCGATTGGAGCGCGAAAGATCCTGGCTTCAGCCTCTCGGCCAAAATCACCGGCCAGTCCCAAAAGAGCAAGGTGATCGACTTTAAATCCTCCATCGACCTGGTCAACCTGTCGCGCCTGGAATCGCAACTCAAAAGCCTGACCTCGCCGGTGTGGCCCACCCTGTCCACCTGCCAGCGCGACCCCTTCCAGGCCTGTGATAAAGATCAGGAGGAGAATGCCGAGCAGAAGCGCGCCAATGAGGTATTTGCGCAGTACCCCGAATGGAAAGTGGACCCGGCCAAAGCCAAATGGGGCCGCACCCTCTATGCCGAATACTGCCAGGGCTGCCACGAGGTGATCGACCGCACCGATTGGGACCGCATAGTGGTGGCCAAAATGTCGGCGCTCGACCATGTGGGCACCGACCCGGCCATGGCCCACAACAGCGTCAGCTACACCGGCTACTCGGGTAATTTCTTCAATACCTATTTGTCGACCGATGTAGGCCCGGCTTCAGGTAATGTGGTGGTGCAAAACCGCGCGCCGGTAGTGCAAGTGCTGACCGCCGCCACCAAGGGCGCTGTAGCGACTCCTGACGCCGATAAAAATGTAATTCGCCGCAGCCTCGACTGGTTGTATATGCTGGGTAAATCCTTCTTTGACAACCAGATCAAGGGCAGCCTGAAAGCCGGCGACTACACCCCCGACACCACCGCCAACCCCTACAACTCACTGGTGGCCTACAAAGGCCGCTCGCTCAACGGTATCTGGGCTACCGCGCCCTATTTGCACA
>CBINKF010000191.1:0-6176 GCA_966251115.1 uncultured Cellvibrio sp. | reverse complement strand
CAGCGCTGGAAAGCCAAGAACCCAAACGGTGAAGTCATTGTTCACGACTTTGCCACCGAGCAAGTTCCCCACCTGGATGCCGCCCGCGTGCAGGCGCTGTTTAGCCCAGCAGAAGGCCGCACTGCTGAACAACAGGCGGTAGTGGATTACTCGGACCAATTAATTGCCGAAGTCAAAGCCGCCAGCGCCATAGTTATAGGCGTCCCCTTGTACAACTTTGGTGTGCCCTCTACCCTGAAGGCCTATTTTGATCACCTGGCTCGCGCCGGCGTAACCTTCAAGTACACAGAAACAGGCCCGGTGGGATTGCTGGAAGATAAACCCGTGTACGTTATTGCCACCCGCGGTGGTGTGCACAAAGGCCAACCCAGCGATACGCAATCGCAGTTTTTGAAAAACTTCCTGGGTTTCCTCGGCTTGAAAGACGTGCATATCATTTACGCCGAAGGCTTGAACATGGGCCAAAAGGACCAGGCGTTTGCCGCCGCCAAAACTGAAATTGAACAGGAAGTTGCAGCCTAATCGCTGTTAGCCAACCTTAACCTCGGCGCTTAACCCCGGCGGCTGTTGTGTGTATCCATCAGCCGCTTTTTCAACAACAGGAGCGATATTATGCAACGCCAGTTACAACAGATTCTTCCCGGACGCGAAACCAGCGACGGCGCTGGTGTTCGCATTAAACGCAGCCTGGGTCAACATCAGCACGCGCGCTTTGACCCCTTTTTAATGCTGGACGAATTCGGCTCCAACAGCCGCGACGACTATATTGCCGGTTTTCCATCGCACCCGCATCGCGGTTTTGAAACCGTCACCTATATGCTGGAAGGCCATATGCTCCACGAAGACCATATGGGTAACAAAGGTGATTTGCGCAATGGCGACGTGCAGTGGATGACTGCCGGTCGCGGCATTATTCACTCGGAAATGCCACAGCAACAGGATGGGGCCATGCGCGGCTTTCAGCTCTGGTTGAATTTGCCCGCTGCAGAAAAAATGAAACCGGCGCATTACCAGGATATTCCCGCCGCCGAAATTCCCACTGCCGTTTTACCCAACGGCGGCAGTATAAAAGTTATTGCCAACAGCGCGTTTGTGGCAGGTCGCATAGTGGCTGGCCCTATCCAGGGGCTAACTACCGAAGCGATTTATTGGGACGTGCATCTACCCCAGGGCAGCGAGTTCCACCACGCGCTACCAGAGGATCACAACACTTTTGTGTACGTTTACGAAGGGGAGTTGGCGGTGGGTGAGGACAAACGCAAGCTGACCAAGGACAACGCCGGGCTGCTCAGCAAAGGTGATCAACTAAGCGTTTTGGCTACTCAGGCAGATACCCGCTTTTTGGTTATTTCCGGCAAGCCGATCAAAGAGCCGATTGTGCAGTACGGTCCCTTTGTGATGAACACTACCGACGAAATTGAACAGGCAATTCAGGATTATCGCAGCGGTGAATTGATCAACTATTAACGTGAACCCACATCGAAAACTGATCCACAAACAGGCTTGCCCTACCCAAGTGCGATGAAGTGGAAGCAAGCGCTAAGAAATGGACGGCTCAACCGTCCATTTCTTAGCAATAAATTGGAGTTTTTTGCCTCGGCGGCTAATTTTAGGTTATGTCGATGGCAAACCTAGCCACCGCGATGCTTACAACTGTTTAGTTGCAAGTGCGCCAGCTTAGGTTGGCCCACTCAATTGAAATAGGGTATTTAATACCGCTATCACGAAAAGCAAATAACAAAAAACGTGTAACAGCGGAAACCAAACACGATCGACATCACAATTTCGGAAAAGTTTTAGACAATTAAATTTTGTTATTTTATTTGTTAGAAAAAATTTTCCAATTATTGAATTTGTTGATCCAGATCTTTGACCTGCGCAAATGAAAGTTCTAATGTAATGACGTTTGTCATAAACTCATTAGACTTTCCTATGCGCCAGTTGCTCAGACTTGGATTAATGCTGCTGCTTTTCACCCTGGCTTATGCCCAGGCTTAAACCCTGCGGGTCGGATATTTTGATTTGCCCCCTCATGTGTCTGCCAACACCGAAACAACAACCGACTCTGAAATAACAGCCAACACCGAAACAAATAGCAACGCGGCACTTCAATATTTCGACCAAATTGCAGCGGAGATGGGAGTAGAGGTGAGCTACCAGGCCTACCCCCTTTCACGGCTACTGCAAATGCTTGATGAGGGCAAATTGGATGCCGCCCTGTTTTTGGCACGAAACCCCGAGCGGGAAAAACGGTTTGTCTACCCACAAATACCCCTGATAATCACCCAGTCTATTTTTGTTGTCAGCCAACTGAGCCGCTTTCACAAAGCCAGCGATATCACTCGCGAGCACAGCCTGACTATCGGGGTTTGGAAAGGCGGCTACTATTCGCCAACGCTGTCAAACAGCGACAACAAGCTAATTCGTTTAAGCGGTAATAATGTCGCCCTGCGCGGTCTGGAGTCGGTAATCCGCGGGCGCTTTGACGCCTTTTACAGCCCCGATAAATACGCGGTGGAATACCAGGCAAAAAAACACAAACAGCGCGGAATGGTGCGGATTATTCCCAACGCCAATGAAACCATCAGCCTCTATACAGCCTTTAGCCAAAAAGCGGGCGCCCGCTACGTAAAAGCCTACGAGCAGGCGCTCAGCCGGGTAAAAGCCAGACGCAGCTACGAGAGTGTAATAACCCAATTCACCGCCAATGAGCCGAAACCGCGCCACTTTTAGCTCAAAACCTGCCCCAAACTCACCTCTAACAGCCTGTTGAAATTCGATTTCGAGGCAGTCAATGCAAGGCAAAAACAGCCGAAAGAGCGGACGACTGCATGGATGCAGGAGGTAAAGCAATGCAGGAGCTATTGCCGAGTTTATCTCTCATAAATGAGCATCTTGAGACTGTTTTTAACGCGGCAGTGGCAACGCAGATAGAATTTTAACAAGCTGCTAAACCTGCCAACCGGCAAAAGCTCGGATACACTTGGGTTGACCTTTCCATCAACTCCAGGAGACAGCTATGAAAGTTTTGATTATTTGCGGCAGCCTGCGCAAAAAGTCCACCAATATGGGTTTGGCCAGATACGCCCAGGCCAACGCCCCCGAGGGGATGCAGATCAGTATTGCCGATTTGCTGGAAGTGCCCTTTTACAATGCCGATATTAGCGAGCGGCCTACGGCAGTTAATAAATTGCTGGCCGATATAGGCGCCGCTGACGCCTTGCTATTTGCCTGTCCGGAATACAATTACTCGCTCGCACCCGCGCTGAAAAACGCTCTGGACTGGGCCTCGCGCGAGCCTGACAACCGCCTGCTTAGCGGCAAGGCGGCAGCCATAATGGGCGCTGGCGGCGGCATGGGAAGCTCACGAGCGCAATATCACCTGCGCCAGGTAGCCGTGTTCCTCAACCTGCACCTGCTCAATAAACCCGAAGTCTTTGCCAACGCGTTTAGCGCGGCATTTACCGAGAATGGGGATTTGGTCGACGAAAAAATTCAAAGTAATGTAAAAGCCTTGCTCGCGGCGCTCAACGACTGGGTCTTGCAACTTCAGCGCTAACTGCAAATCGCTAACTGCAGATCGCTAACTGCAGATATCGTACCGACAGGTATTTTTTTGCGAATGCTGCTCGCATTTGTAGCTGGTCGGCTATAGTGGAATAAAGTGCCTCTTGAAGCGCCTAATGGCGAGTTACCAGCGACTCACCTTATTTACATTCACTTTATCAACCTATACCCGACCAGCATGCAGAGCGAACAATATAATTACTGCCTACACCTAAGTGAAGTTAACAAGCAGCGAGACGTAGTTACCACTCAACCCATTTACAACCAGCAGGGCGTACTGCTTTTGGCGCAGGGCGCCAATATTGACGAGCGACGCGCGCGCACCCTGCTCCAGCACAAGCTGCTCAAGCCGCTGGAAGAGTGCATACAAATCAGCGACATTCTCGATGCGCGCCAACTATTCGACTTGCTCAATAAATTTGCAGCCACCCTGCCCGGTTTGTTTGCCGTTACCAGCAGCGATATCTTTCAAAAGCTGTTGCGACAAATGTGTCTTTATTACGAGCGTTTTCCCTTGTTGCAGCAAAACCTGACGGTATTGGCCATAAGGGGCCGTCAGCTCTACTATAACGGCCTGTTTTCGGCGCTGGCAGGTTTGGCCATAGGCCAGCGCTTGAATTTGAGCAACCGCGAACTGCAGCAGGTGTTTATTGCCGGGCTTTTTCACGATATTGGTTTTTTGTACCTAGCGCCGCAACTGCTAACCAAAGCCCAGGGGTTTAGCGCCGAAGAGTGGCGCGCACTTCAGGCGCACCCGCTAATCGCGCAACGTTTTCTCAAACTGGTGCCACAACTGCCCAGCGAGATTGGCGAGACCATAGTGGACCACCACGAGCGCCTCGATGGCACCGGCTACCCCAGGCATTTACTCGGCACCCAAATTTCGCGTACAAGCCAGATTATTGCGGCAACCGACAACATAATTTTTAATTTTCACCGCTACAAAAACCATGGCCCCTTCGCCCATGAAATGCTGCTGACCGCGCTTAAAGTCAGCGACAATATTTATTTCGACTCTGTTTATGATGCCGCAAGTATTTTATTTAAAGTGGCCTCCACCCCAGAAAATGCCGAATGCCCCCTACCCTCCGCCGAGGAGTTACTGGACAAACAGCAACAGCTGCGAATCCAGTTTGACCTGGCGCGCGAGCTGGCCCAGCAAATAAATATGCTGTCGCAGGACAAATTGGTATTGTCAATCAATGCGGTTATGAATCGCCTGGCTGTTTCAGTAATGCGCAGTGGTGTTTTACAAAACGAGCAGGGCCAATGGCTAAACCAATTGGCGCAGGAGTCGAGCAGCGAAAGCCGCCGCTTGCTCTTGGAACTAAGTGTGATGGAGGATCAAATTCTCGATCAGCTAACCCACCTTAAAAACCTGATGGAACGCTTCCGCGAGAGCCTGGACCGGGAGCAGCCAGAAATAGCGCTCCTGGCCAAGCATATTCAAAATTTCAGTTTACTCGCGATGGTCTGAGGCACGGCTCAGCTAAAACACTAACGCCCGCCTGAGCACGCAGACAGGCGCTTGAATTTCTTATTTATTCCAACAGACTGCGCAGCATCCAGGCCGTTTTTTCATGAAGCTGAATACGCTGGGTTAACAAGTCCGCTGTCGCCTCATCGGCAGCAGCCTCTACTGCGGGGTACAGTGAACGCGCGGTTCTTACTACCGCCTCCTGTCCCGCCACCAGCAGGCGAATCATATCCTGCGCCTTGGGAATATCCGTCTCCTCTTTAATGCTGCTCAACCTGGCGTACTGCTGGTAGGTACCCGGTGCCGGAAAACCCAGGGAGCGAATACGTTCGGCAATCAAATCCACCGCCAGTGCCAGCTCGTTATATTGCGTTTCAAACATTAAATGCAGCGTCTGGAACATTGGCCCGGTAACATTCCAATGAAAGTTATGGGTTTTCAAATAAAGCGTGTAGGTGTCCGCCAATAAGCGGGAGAGCCCCTGCGCAATTTCCTCGCGATGAGCCTGGGAAATACCTATATCTATATTCATACGTGCTCCTTTGAGTTTTTGGCCATTTGTTAATGGTTAACCTTGGTCACTAGAAAAAACCGTTGATTTACTATAAAAAATGACTGGGACAGGGGCCAGTTGTTTTTCACTATTAGCGCGATAAACCTTGAGCTGCCGCAATTTTTACTGCTTAGTTATCGAAGGTTTAAAGACCATTAGCACCCAATCACGTCCGCGACTTTTATATTTGCGATACTGCTGCTGTACAAACTCCGGGCAAGCCTGCAGAGGCGGCTGGACAAACCCCAGCTGGAGATAAAACCCAGTCACATCGGGCAAGGCAAAGCAATAACACGCCTGTGGATTAATTTGGGTGAGCAGATAGGTCATGAGTTGCCGCCCAAGTCCATTACCGCGCAGATTTTTTTCCACCAGTAGATTGCGCAGCCAATAGGCCTGATCACCCGCAGCCAACAGACGTGCCGCCGCAACTGGAGATTGCCCTGCTGTTTGAGTCTGGGTGTGCAGGTTGATCGGCATTGCTGTTTGGGTGGCGATAAAGATCCGCTCCTGTCGTCCCAAGCCAATTTTGTATTTGTGCGAGCGATAAAACGCCTCTGCCAGTGGAAACCTGACAGA
>CBINKF010000190.1:0-6243 GCA_966251115.1 uncultured Cellvibrio sp. | reverse complement strand
CAGCCAGTCGAGCCAGCGCGCACGCGGCACATGGGTATCTTTATCGGGTGTGGCAAAGCTGAACCACAACTCGCGATTGGCTTCCGCGCGGGCCTGCCAGGTGCCTAACACCGGGTAGTGGTTTTCCAAATCAATTTTTGGCACCGGGCAATGGGCATCCTCCATCGCCTCGCTGATTTCGTCGCACATTTTTTTAAGCAATTCGGTCAGGCGATCAAAACCTTTGTAAATTTCGTGGCAGGCAATTAACAATTCCTCTGGCACTACACCGCCAGGAAAACGGTAGTGAGATTGGCGATCGTCAAAGGCGATGGTTTGCGCCAGTTCGTCAAAGCGCGGGTAGAGACGATCGAGCGACTGTTTGGTCTCCATCAACTGCGCCGGTAACTGCTCGGCAAAGCGGTCGACATTGCCGGCGCCGCTGATGTGGCCGAGTATCGCCCCCAGGGCTTTATTGCACTGATCCAGCCATTTACTGGTGCCGAGCATACGACTGTGGTGCGCAAAATGGCTCAGCGCCTTTTGCGGCAGGTGGTGGCCTTCATCAAATACATAGATGGATTCTTCCGGCGCTGGCAAAATCGCGCCGCCGCCCAGAGCCAGATCCGCCAATACCAGATCGTGGTTGGTGACTATGCAGTCCACCGAGTGCAGCGAGTCGCGCGCTTTAAAAAAACTGCACACAGACACATTGGAACAGCGCCGTCCGGTGCACTGGCGATGATCGGTGGTGATAATTTGCCAATCATTTTGCTCCAGCGCCTGGGGCCAGGTGTCGCGCTCGCCGTTCCACTTGTTGGCTGCCAGGGCTTCCATCATGGATTGATAAAGCTTAATTCCCTGGGCAGATACACTGGGGTATTCATCTTCGTAAAGCGCGCGCGTGGGATTAGTGCCGCTTTCGTACTCGGCAATAACATTATCCAACTTGCTCAAACACAAATAGCGGCCCCGGCCCTTGGCCAGGGTAAAAGAAATATTCAAACCCGAATGACGCGCAAGCTCGGGCAAATCCTTGTTTACAATTTGCTCCTGCAGCGCCACAGTTGCGGTGGACACCACCAGTTTTTTGCCCAGGTATTTGGCAATGACCAGCGCTGGCAATAAATAAGCGATGGTTTTACCCGTGCCAGTGCCCGCTTCCACCACGCAGATATGCGCCCCGCCCTGCTCGCTGGGCAGACGATTATTTTCATCGTCCAGTTCGATATTGCCCAGAGTTTTGGCGATTTCCGCAATCATCAATTTTTGGCCGTAGCGCGGCTTTAAGCCTTTGCTCTCCAAAAATTGGCTATAGGCGGATTGAATTTGCTTTTTCAGGGCGTCGTTTAACATGAGCAGGCCAGGAGTCGCGGGCGCTTTGCGCCCACTGGAATTTACGGCTAAAAATTATTGCGCCAGGGCGGCGAGTTTGCTCACCACCGGATTGGCATAAATGTTCAGGGCAATATCGCGGTACTCCGCCGGAATAGCGTCCATGCGCGCAGCAAACGCCGCTTTTTCTTCCGCGAGTGCAGCAGCATCAAAAGGAATATTCTGCGCGCTGTAAACCACCGCTGGCGCTTTACCATAAACCATTTCGTAGGCAAAACAGTTGGTCGCGTGCAGCACATAGTTGCCCAGTATATGCTGGTCAATATCTTCCACCAGCTGGTCGGTATCCTGGTAATCCGCATGCAGCACTTCGCCATAAGCCAGGTGAATATTGCCTTTGTCACCAGCAATACCCATGGCAATGCTTTTTACATCTTCGTGTTCTTCTTTTTGGTAAGCGCCCTGGGTGCGATGCAGGTACAGCTCGCGCGCTTTGGCCGCGTCGCAGGGGTCCAACTCGTAGGAGATAGACACGGGTACTATGCGCAGCTCGCGCACATAATCGGCCAAGGGTTCCGTTTTCGGCTTGTTCAGGCAGACCATACCCAGCACCGCCGAGTTGGTTTTATCGCAACCGTCTTTGGCGCGCCCCTCGCGCTGGGCAATCCAGATGCTGGAATTTTCATTCACAATCGAGTGATGAATATAAGCCGACAGATGCTTGGCCGCTTTTAATTTTTCACGCGGGGCCTTGGCCGAGCGATTCACAATAAAACTTTTGTTCAAGCGCATCAGGTCCGAGGCGAAAGGCTTGGTCAGCAGGTTGTCGCCAATGACAATGCGCAGGGTGTTGCAATCATTGTGGTAGAGCGTCCAGTTGACAAAAGCCGGGTCCATGGCGATATCGCGATGGTTGCTGATAAACAGATAGGATTTTTGCGGATCGAGTTTATCCAAACCGGATACAGTGAGATTGCGCACCCGCTCGCTCATCATCTCCGACATATATTTTTCCACCAGGTGTTGGAAATCCTCCACACTGTTGATATTGGCAAATTGGCTGGTGAGCTTTTGCTTTACCAGCGGGCGCAACAACCAGCCGAGCCAGGCATGCAGCCTGGGAAAGCGCAGGCGCGCCACGGCATCACTAAATTCCGGGTCGGCGACCAGGCGGTCCAGGGTTGGGCGCACTTCGTCATCGTTATAGGGGCGGATATCATCAAAATCGTTCATAGCGGGGTCTGGTTTTACACCTGGGTCTAAAAATGAGGGTTTGCGGCCCAGCCAAAGGCCGGCGAAAATAGCCGCACAAAATACCGAAAAGAGCTTGAAAATGCCACAAAAAACCCCTTTCGCCGCCAGCGCCAGCCGTACAAATTTTAGCCCATTAGGGCCTTGCCCCTGCGGCAGCGGCGGGCTTTTACAGGTTTGCTGCCTGCCCTATATCCAGGGCGCAAAATCCGCCCCCACCGCCGAAGCGCTAATGCGCTCCCGTTACACCGCCCATGTACTACTGGCCATTGACTACCTGTGGAGCACCTGGGCCGAAGCTGGTCGCATTCATTCATCACCAGAACAGGTGCGCGCCTGGGCTGTAAGCTGCGAATGGCTGGGCTTGGAGATAATCGCCACCGACAAAGGCGGCGAAAACGACCCGCAAGGCATAGTCAGCTTTATCGCCCGCTTTCGCCAGGGCGGCAAAGCCCAGGAGCATCGCGAAATTTCCCGCTTTGTACGCGAACAGGGCCAGTGGCGCTACCTCGACCAGCTTTAAAAGCTTGCCTTCGACTGCCGACTTACAGGTCACTGAACATGAGTGACCTATTTCCCGGCAAATTGTGACCCAGCCGCCAGCCCTGATAAAAAGCCCCACAGGGCCGACGAATGGGTTCGACTCGCCCCCAACTGCACCGTAAAATTTGGCTACAAAATAATTATCCAACTCGGCAAAAGCATCTACACTCAAGCTATTGATTTTTGGTCTAAATAGTTGATTTGTGTGACAAATTAGCATTTTGTCAGGCACCGACCAAAGCCGTTTGCTGTGAGTAGCACTTCTAATTATGAAAATATTGTTGGTAGAAGACAGCGCGACCCTGCGCCACGCCATGCGTGGCTATATTGTGGATGCCGGGCACGAACCCCTAATTGCACGCAGCGGTGAAGAAGCTCTACAGATGCTCGAAAACACTCCCGTGGACATGATTATCATGGACGTGGAGATGCCCGGCCTCAATGGTTTTGAAACCACCCGTCTGATTCGCGAATGACTTGGCGGCCACTGGATTCCCATTATTTTCGTCACCGGCCTCAATGAAGACGAAAATTACCGCGAAGGCATAGAGGCAGGTGGCGACGACTACCTGATCAAACCCGTCAGCCGCATGATTATTAAAGCCAAAATCCGCGCTATGGAACGGATTGCGGAAATGCGCGATCAATTGCACCAGCTCAACTCCGAACTGGAAGCCCTAAGCCAACTGGATAGCCTGACCCAGATTTACAACCGTCGCACCTTTAACGAACTGGCCGAGCAGCAGTGGGCGCAGGCCAAACGCCACCAGCAGCCGGTGAGCGCACTGATGATCGATGTGGACCACTTTAAACTCTACAACGACCACTACGGCCACCCCGCCGGCGATGCCTGCCTGAAAAAAATTGCCCAGGCCATTAAAAGCTGCCTGCATCGCACCGGTGATATAATTGGCCGCTACGGCGGCGAAGAATTTATTATTTTGCTGCCGGAGACAGATACCGCCGGCGCACTCCACGTCGCCCAGAAAATTAACCAGGCGATTGCCGATATGCAGTTGCGCCACGACGTGTCGCCCACCAGCAACCGCGTTAGCGCCAGCATTGGCGGCGCCACCTGCGTGCGCACCACTGGCCACAGTTTGGAAGAGCTAATCAAAAGCGCCGACCGTGCTCTGTATAAAATCAAACGCAGCGGCCGCAATCGCGCGCTAATCGATGAGGTGGTCACCCACAAAACCCTGCTGATTGCCGATGACGAAGGCGACCACAGCCATCACTTCAGCCTATTGCTTCAACAGCACTACAACCTGCTGCACTGCGAAACCCCGGAAGAGTGTTTGGAACTGGCGCTGGAACTGCGCCCCGATATGATTCTGCTCTCCAGCAATATCGCCACAGCGGAAAACAACCTGCTCTGTCAGGAGCTAAAAGAAAACCCCCGCACCGCCGGCATCCCCCTCGCCATCATGGCCGACCAAAACCCCTATCCCAAAGACAACCCCTGGGGTATAAGTTTGCATTTGGAGAAGAGTCTAAGCGGGGCGACTTTGTTGAATCGGATTAATCAGTTGGTGGATTGATGCGGAAAATCTGACCTGCGTTTCACTATTCTACAAAACACTTTATTCAATAGGTCGGATGGTGCTGTGCTTATCCGACCTACTTGCTAAAAAAGTAAAAAGCCCCGCAAGTGCGGGGCTTTTTACTTGGAGTGATTAAAGTGAGTCTTTATTAAAAATCCGACGAAGGCTAAAGCTTTTGAACTCAATAGGTTCGATTACGCTTCGCTAATCGAACCTACGAGCTACAACCTTAACGAATCAAAACCCAGCGACCAGCCATTTCTTTTTCAAACTCTTTATAAACAACGAAAGCATCGGCTTTATCACCATAAAAATAGGCCGAAAATTTGTCTTCTAGCAACGAGTTCAGAACCACTAAAACTATTTCATCGCCCTTCTTCAACTGTAATGTTACTACATCCAATCCCTTAGGGTTTTTACTGATAGTTTCAGACTTGGATAGACCAAGTCGATTTCCGAACGATGACACTGCTTTCAAAAAGTCGTCAAGGTCTTTGTGCTTAACAAGGATTTTTGCAGACAATGTGACATCAACAGTCTCAGTACTATGGCTAAAGATACGAAACAAACAAAATCCAACAAACAAACAAAGTAATAAAATCAAACTATTGTTAATCATAAAGAACCTATTGAAATCAGCGCAGAATGACTTCTGTACAATTGACATTCACACACAACTCTCAAAAAAGTAATAAATTGAGCGTCATTTTCATTTGATATACTTATTGTAATAGCTACTTCGCATATCAAGATCTACTTTTAAAAATATGAATTCACCTGATACTTTATTAATCCTACTAAGAACCGGATTTAGATAATAGCGATTATTCACCCCGATTCCTGTTGAGCGAATCCAAACCGAATTATCTCGTATGAATACTTGCCTTATGACATACCCGTCATGAAACACATGACCAGGGAGAGTCCTGTTGACCAATGTCAAAGAACCTGGATACTCGGAATTAACAATATTATTTTCGGTAAAGATGTGAGCAAGTTTTGTGATCCGTCCCTCTGCAGCTCTGACATTTGAATCTTGTCCGATTGCTGCATAATAGTGGAGTTCATCATACATCAATGATGCCGAGCAGCCATTCATAGAAAGAGAACACATCCATGTCTCGGTTTGATAATAATGATAACCCCAAGCATTTTCATTGTAAGTGGGCAGTAAAAATTCCTTTTGTGCACCCGAATTCAGTATAGATTGTACTGAATTCGGCGAACGATAAACATAGGCTTTTGACGTACCCCATTGCGGCTCATCAGCAATACTCCCAATCCCTACCAGAGTAATGCCAAGTGATTCTGAAGATATATTACCTTGCAACAATAAGAGTATATTGTACGCAGTATCTGAACGATAATTTGAAGCATCATCCCTATGACTATTCAAATTTGCTCGGCAAGAAGCACTACAATCCTCCCCAGCCAGACTATCCCAATAGAGTTGATTTTGCTCATCAGGATCTGGCTCGTCACCTCCGTGCCATGCAGTTTGAAAGCCACTGGGATCGGTCGCATTGAGTGGATTATTCCATACATAGCTATAGCGGTTTAAACTCTGTGTACGCGTAGGATCTTGGATTGT
>CBINKF010000189.1:0-6264 GCA_966251115.1 uncultured Cellvibrio sp. | reverse complement strand
GGTTGATTAGGCCCTTCTGCAACAATAATTTGCCCAGGCGCGGTGCCCTGGGTTTACCGGAGTCGCCCATACAGCCCCCCACAAAAAAAGCGTACGGCCACAAAATAGAGCCAACTAAATAGATTTTAGTTGGCGAAGCCGGCGGGCTTTAGGTTATGTAATTCTCTACAACTTTTAATAAAAAGCAAAATTATATAAGTCGTAAAATCGCCTACCGCTTTGTTATTTTCACGGTATTTTTAATAAAACTTTTAACCTAGCCATAGCAGTCAAAATAATTTTTAGGAGACTGCGTGATTGCAGCTGTTGTAAATCAAACCAAATCGATTCGAGCGGCAGCTCAGCTTTAGTTCAACCGCGCACTCACCTACCGAAATTACAATCAGCCAAAGCGTCGATAGCACTATTAACCCGGCGATCAAATATATCGTCCTGACATATTTGATCGGCGCCCTGGAAAATCCGGCGCAGATGCGTAAATCTGCTTGATTTTCCAGGGCTAGCGCCAGCCTTCAGCTGACGGCGGCACATCCCTGTGCCGCACTATTAATCCGACAATATTCATCGCCGGATTAATAATTTATTCAGCGTAAAAGCAGGCCTAGCAGCTTGTTGAAATACTATCTGCTAAAAAGCGATGCACATCACCACTCGACCTGGCCTCTTTTTTCATTATTTCAGTATCAGGAATGGCTGAGGAACTGCATGTTTTACCTGCGGGGATTTAACTGAAGGTCGAGCAACCCTACATGGGATCACCCGGCGCCAAACCGACAAATCAACGGTAAAGCAGGTTGTAACTAATTTACTCAATCACTTGCCGCCTGCCGCAAGTGGCTGGCAACACCCGCATAGGCAATTGCCTATTTCGACAAACAGCTAAACACTACTAATTCTCAATTAGGATTGAGCTGAACTGAAGGATTTATTTTTACGGGGAAAACTTTCAATTGCTTATATTGAACTGTACAATTACCAAGCTCATTATCAAAGAGCACGCATCAAAGGGCGCATAGCAATCTTATGGCAACAAAGCTCGTCTAGCGATAAGAGCTGCGGCATTTTTTTGCGAAGATTACACAGAATAATAATGCGTTAGCTTCTAAATTATCTCGTTAGAAATCATAAGAAAGGGAAAATCTGTTTTTGTATCGACAAAAGGTGTGTCTTCATCTTTTTAAGTATCGGTCAATATAAATCAGCATTTTTGCTATAGCCTGGCAAAGTTTACCCATGTTTTAAGCCCCTTGGATATCGAGGTTTTCCTTAAATTCCAGGGGTATGTGGTATTTAAAAATAACATTGTACTGGGCCTATCAAAAAAACGCTGAACAACAATTACTATTGATAGCAGGTTAATCCCAATGAATTGTATTAAACAACTTCGCCAACTGGCTGGAAGCTCGTTGTTATTTGTGGGTGCTGTTTACTCGGCGGTTGCGGGTGCACAAACACTCGGCAGTAATCTGGCCATTACGGGGCCAGGTGCTAGTGCAGATGGTTCAGGTTTTAGCAACACCAAAGTGGTGCACGATGGTGATACAGCCACCGCAACTATTGCCAGTGGTACCAGCAACCAGCGCGTGTCGGTAAAATGGAGTAGCGCAATAGACTTTAATACAGTGATTGTGCGCGAACAGGGCAGCAATGTGACCAGCTGGCAGTTGGTTGATAATGCCTCAGGTACTGTTCTGGCTTCTGGCAGCACCCTGGGCAGCGCCAAAACCATATCAGTCGGCAGTGTGCAGTCCGCTAAAATAAATTTGATTGTTAACGCCAGCGCTATCCCTGCCATTGCAGAGATTGAAGTTTATAACGCAACTACCGCAGCATCTTCCAGTTCAGTCGCCAGCTCAAGCAGCAGCCAGGTGTCCAGCTCCAGCCAAGTGCCCAGCTCATCAAGCAGTTCCGCCTCATCCACGGCAGTAACCTTAAGCGGAGTGGCGGGCGATGAGCAGGTGAATTTAACCTGGTCGGTCAATGCGGACATCAATGCACTGCAGGTATATCAGGATACAGATTCAGATCCATCAGGCCGAGTGCGTATTGCAGCCTTAAGCACCACTGAAACCAGTTTTAGCGCGACCGGTTTGACCAACGGCGCAACCTATTGGTTTTGGGTGAAGTACCGCACCACTGATGGTGTCTGGTCGAACTCCAATGCATTTTCTGCAACTCCATCCGGCGCGGTGGCGAGTAGCAGTTCGGCGGCATCCTCCGCAAGTAGTTTGGCGGGTTATACCCTGATTCCCGCAAACGAATCGCTACTGCCTGCAGAACCCTCCCTGCCAACCAAGGTGTGCGCGACCCTGCAAGCCAGCTTGCAGCAAACGGGGGGCATTTTGCCAGCTTCTGTTGACGCCAATCCGCAAAATTCCCAGCCAGATGCAGCGCGTATTCAGGCCGCGATTAATGCCTGCCCGGCGGGCCAGGCGGTCAGGCTGGTAACTAGTGGCAGTAACAACGCATTTTTGGCTGGCCCTATCAATATTCTGTCTGGCGTTACACTCTGGGTTGATAAAGGGGTGACCTTATTCGCCTCGCGTAGCCCCGCAGACTACGACACGGGTAGCGGAAATTGTGGTGACGCCCTGGCTAATGTGAGCAATGACTGCAACACCTGGCTTACGGCTACCAACACGGACAACAGCGGCTTGGTAGGTGAAGGCGTGGTCGATGGCCGCGGCGGCTCGGTATTAACTTCAGGCCGCCATGCGAACAAAGTTACCTGGTGGGATTTGTCGATTCAAACCAAGTCGTCAACCAAGCTTTCGCAAAATAACCCGCGCATGATTCAGATTTCAGGTGGCAGCAATTTTACGTTTTACAAAATTACCATTGAGAATGCACCCAAGTTCCATATAGGCACTTTGAACGTAGATACTATTACCGCCTGGGGCATGAAAATTATTACCCCCTCACTGGCCTATACCCAACCCGATTACGCCTGTAGCACTGACAGTCTGCCTGCAGCGAATCAACCATTAGAAACTATCAGCACCTGTTTTAACCCGGAGTTGACTAAAAATACCGATGGCTTTGATCCAGGCACCTCGAAAAATGTCACCCTAGCCTATTCGTTTATTAGTACGGGTGATGATGACGTTGCAGTTAAATCCGGTGGATCGCCTTCGTCGCTCAACCATTTATATGCGCACAACCGCTTTTTCTACGGTCACGGCATGTCTATTGGCAGTGAAACTGATGCGGGTGTAAACGGTGTAAAAATTTGGGATTTGGTCATTGATGGTAGAGACAGTTCAAATGGTGTTGGCTTGCGGATTAAAACAGATGCCTCGCGCGGAGGCGAAGTGACCAACGTGAATTACGATGGTGTGTGTATGCGCCGCGTAAAAGAACCTATGGTATTTAGCCCCTACTATTCATCCACCAGTTCAACGGCCCATTTACCTAATCTGCACGGTATAGCAGTTAACAACTTCCACTATGTGGACTATTCAGGGGCAAATTACAACAAAGGCTCACTGACATTCAGTGGCTTTTCCCTATCAAGCCCCAGCACAGTAAATCCCCTAACTATCGCGTTAAATAATGTTGTTTTCGATACTGCACCCAGCGTTAAGTCTTCGCCCTACCACGATGTGGAATTTACCCTGGGCGCAGGTACTAACCTGAGTATTCCGAGCGGTACGAATATCAGCACCTCCTCCAGCGGTGGCTCTGCACCCGGCAGCTACGACTGCTCAGGTCTGTTTTTGTCGGCATATCCATCGGCCAACGCACCCTTCTAGGAATAGCCTAATGCTTAACCCGGCAACCGGGTTGCGGGTTAAGCAGCTATGCACGGACGCATAGCTCTGCACATAAGCGTCTTGCGCTAACTACGCGTTTATAATAATAATTTGTACCGCATCCACAGCCTTTTCAAGGTTATTCTTAGGAGACTGAGGCTAGGGCTATTCCCTGACTTGAGTTAGCCTGGGGAACTCAGCCTTATTTTTTTATCCTCCCACCAACAATTAAGACAAGCACAGGCGTCTGTGCGAGGAGCGACTATGAAAACACTTACCAGTTTACTCATGGCTTATTGTCTGGCCAGCCTGTGGGGCTGCAGCAGCACCGGCGAAAAATCCAAAATCAATTTTTATAAAACACTGGCCAATAGCACCGGCCAGCAAGGACGCGCTTGTTTTTACATTCACGATGTGCGCGGCTTTGGCACCCTGGATCACGATGTGATGTCAGTGGATGCAACCAACAAATACTACCTGGTAACCTTTTTGCCCGGTTGCAATTCGCTGCAAACCTCGCCGCGTGCACTCTTTGAGGGCTATGCGGGAGGTGAAGTCTGCGGTGGCGGTTTAAGCAAGATACACACCCGCGAGGACAGCTGCAGCATTCGCCAGGTGTTTGAGTTTAAGAACCAGAAAGAAGCCTTTGCAGCCTTTGATCGCGCCAAGCAAACCTACAGCGCACAGTAAATTCGCAGGGATATTGCATGTGCATAAAAAGCAGGCGCGTTTATATCGAATAAACTGGGCGCTTGTGCAAAAAAAGGGCACCACTCGGTGCCCTTGTTGTACCACCCAATCCAATTACAACTCGCGGTGGATCATTTCGGATTTTTTCGCCTTTTTCATCTGGTGCTTTTCTTTGGCAGTGCGGGTTGCCTGCTTTTTGGTTTCTTTGTGTTTGTCGTGGGTTTTGGCCATAGTGCTCACCTCCCGTGGATGCAGTGGACCACGCCTTAAGCTTAGCCAAAATATGCACAGATACAGCACTGTGAGCGAAATATCTCACCTGGCTGCGAGTCCTACTCCCCAAACTCCAGCTTGCGGGGTGACGCCCGCTTATGGGGCAGAAAATTAACAGCGGAAAACCCCACCTTAACTTGCAAAAATGCCATAAGCGGGCCATAACTTTATAACTCTTCCATCAAACAACAAGAACGCGTCCACCAGACAACAAGAACGAGGATAAGCTATGGAAAGAACAGCGCAATGCGTCTGCGGTCAGCTGTCGCTAACCGTTAACGGAGAACCCAAATTTATCGTGGCCTGCAGCTGCCTGAGCTGTCAAAAACGCACCGGATCAGTCTTTGGCGTAAACGCCTATTTTCCAGACACCCAGATAGTCGCCAAGGCGGGCGAGTTAAAGGAGTTTACCCATCAAAGTGAGGCGGGCCGCTGGGTAAAGCACCAGTTTTGTCCGGCCTGCGGTACCTCGGTAAGCGTAACGGCGGAATTTCAGCCCGGGGTAACGGGCGTCGCTGTGGGCTGCTTTGCCGACCCCAACTTCCCCGGCCCAGTGGCCGCTGCCTGGAATGCCCATAAACACACCTGGGTGGAGTTCCCCACGGCGCGCGCGCAATCCTTAACCCAGGACTTTAACAAGCCGCAGTAGCCGACCTAACCCACGTTTCCGGTAATCCAAGCGCCGCCTTACACCGAGCCTCCACTCAAAATTGAGTGGAGGCGGGGAGTTTATTTAACTGAAAACTTGAAAATGGTGTGCGTTTGATACTGCTCGCCGGGGCGCAAAATAACTGAGGGAAACTGCGCTTGATTCACCGAGTCAGGATGATGCTGGGGCTCCAGGCAAAAGCCGCTGCGCTGTTGGTAATTAACGCCTTTGCCCGTTAAAGAGCCATCGAGAAAATTACCCGAATAAAACTGGACTCCGGGCTCCTGGGTATAAACCTCCAGCACTCGCCCGCTGCTGTCCTCTTCAACCCGCGCCGCCAGTGTCAGGGCTTTATAGGCCAGCTGATTAATCACGTAGTTGTGGTCGTAACCCAGGCCGCGTTTTAGCTGAACATCATCCTGGTTAATGCGCTCACCAATTAAGTGCGGCTGGCGAAAATCAAAAGGAGTGCCCGCCACCGGGGTAAATTCGCCCAGGGGAATTTGGGTTTCATCCACAGCATTAAAATGGTCGGCAAAAATTTGCAGGCGGTGATTGAGGATATCGCCCTTGGCCGCCAAATTAAAATAACTGTGCTGGGTAAGGTTTACCGGAGTGGCCTTATCGGTGTGCGCACGATAATCCACAATAATTTCGTCGCTGTGCGACAGCACATAGGTTACGGTTACGTCCAAGTTGCCCGGGTAGCCCTGGTCGCCATCTTCACTAATTAAATGCAACACCAGGCCCGGGCCCTGCTCGCTGTCAAAAGGGGTCGCTGTCCAGGCTTTTTTATCAAAGCCCTGCACACCGCCGTGCAAATGGTTTACGCCATTGTTGATAGCCATTTGGTATTCAACACCATCGAGCGAAAACCTGCCCTTGGCAATGCGGTTGCCA
>CBINKF010000188.1:0-6271 GCA_966251115.1 uncultured Cellvibrio sp. | reverse complement strand
CGATTCGGCCTTGACGCAGGGCTTCAACCACCTGTTCTTTGGGACCATCGGCAACAATTTTGCCCGCGTCAATCACAATAATGCGATTGACCAATTCCAACAGCGAGGTGCGATGCGTGATAACCAGCAGGGTTTTACCCTGGGCAAATTGGGTGATATTGCGTTTAAATTCTTCTTCCGTGGTGTGGTCCATCGAGCCTGTTGGCTCGTCCAATAATAAGATGGGCGGATCGTTAAGCAGCGCGCGCGCAACAGTTACACTCTGACGCTGACCACCGGAAAGCAGCTGACCGTGCTCACCCACCGGCATAGCCAAACCCATGGGGTGGCTGTTCACAAACTCGGATAAACCACTTAAACGCACTGCCTCCAACAGCGCCTGATCGTCCGCCTGAGGAGCGGCCATTAAAATATTGTCGCGCAGGCTGCCGTAAAACAGATTTACGTCCTGGGATACGTAACCAATATTGCGGCGCAATTCCGCTGGGTCCAATTGGCGCACATCAATGGAGTCAATTAGCAATCGACCATCGGTCGGTTGATACAAACCGGCGATAAGCTTTTCCAATGTGGTTTTACCGGAACCATTGCGCCCAAGGATCGCCACTCGCTCGCCCGGTTGAATTTTTATCGAGACCGAGCGCAACACTTCGCGCTCATCGTGCGGGTATTTAAAGCTGACATTATTGAATTCAATAGCACCTTGTAAAACTGGGCGACTGATCCATTGGCTATCTGCTGGCCGCTCAAGTGGTTTATCCATAACCATATCAAGCGATTCCAGCGCCGTAGCTGCGGAGTGATATTGCATGAGTAAACCCGCTACCTGAGCGATAGGCCCGAGGATGCGCCCGGAGAGCATGTAAACGGCAATCAGCGCACCCTGAGTGAGATTCGCATCGATAATAAGATAGACACCCGTGATGATGATACTCACAGATACCAGCTGCTGGAGCCAGAGCGTGCCGCTGGTCACTGATGCGGCAAGCAAACGCATTTTTACACCGAGACGCGAAACCACCAGCGTGGTTTTTTCCCAAATAGCCTGCATGCGACCTTCAGCACCCAGGGATTTAAGCGTTTCCAAACCGGCAATGCTCTCCACCAGCACCGCGTTGCGCTGGGCACTGGCCTGCATGGCGCTCTGAGTCAGTTGATGCATTTTGCGCTGCGCCGCTGCGCTATAAATCACCATTAACACTATGCCAATTAATATCGGCAAAATTAATGGCCAGGCAATCAGCACTACTACCAACATAAACAGTAAAACAAATGGCAAATCAACCAGCGCCAACACGGTTGCCGAACTGATAAAAGCGCGCACCGACTCAAAAGAGGTCAGCCCTGCAGCAAAGGAACCGGTAGAAGCGGGTCGCTCACTGAGCCGCATGCCCAGCACCCGCTCCATAATATTGGCCGAGAGGGTCACGTCCACCCGGCTCGCCGCCAGATCGACAAACCAGGTGCGCATCATGCGCAACACAAAATCGGCACTCATCGCCAGGAGCATTCCCAGGGCCAAGATCCACAGTGTGTCAGTCGCGTGATTGGGCACTACGCGGTCGTAGACATTCATGACAAATAAGGGCGCGACCAAACCAAAAAAATTAATCATGAGCGCGGTAAGCAGTACATCGCGATACAAGTATTTGTGCTCGGCGATAACACTCCAAAACCAATGGCCTTTACGCGTTTTGCTGATATCTGCCGCGCGCGCATCAAAGCGCTCCTGTGGGCGGGCATAAATCACCTGGCCCGTATAGTTTTGTTCCAGTTCATCCAGAGATTGAACCAGGGGAGCATCGCCCAATTCGGGAAACACTAACTTCGCGGTGCGCGCCTGCGTATCCAGTTCCAGCAGCAAACAAGCCTGGTTCTGCTGCAAGAGCAAGATAGCGGGAAAAAGCGCCGGGTTTAATTTATCCAGTTGGCGCGCCAATATCCTGCTGGTCAAGCCAGCGCGTTTGGCGGCGCGTTCAAACAGCGAGGGGGTGAGCTGCCCCTGCTCCAGCGGCAAGCCGGATGTCAGGGATTCGGCGGTCGCTTGCAACTGATGAGCGCGAGCTACCAGCAACAGGCAATCCAATAAGGGGCCAGCACAATACGGGCGTGCGCTCGATGCCGCGCCTGGTGTTGGTGTGGCAGTTTGGGCTTTTGAATCAGGCTGGGTTGAGGCCAGTGTCATCCGAACTCCGTACCTAGGCGATTTATTTCGCAGGGTATTTACGCACTAGAGGATAGACGAGATTCCCGCCCGACGTGAATGCCGGGCGGGAAGATGAATGTTAGCGAGTGCGACTCACGGAAATTTCCACGCGACGGTTCGCAGCGCGACCAGCGTCCGTGGTGTTATCGGCGATGGGTTTGCTTGCGCCAAGGCCCTGCACGGACATGGGAATATCCTGCAGGCCATTAAGCACAAAGTAATCGCGCACCGCCTGCGCACGAGCCCTGGACAAGTTGGCGTTTAGCGAATCGTTTCCGGTATTGTCGGTGTGACCGGCGATATCAATTTGCACCACTTTTTCCGTAGTTTTGATTCGGGCAATAAGATCATTCAACTTCAGTTGCGCCTCGGGTTTGAGCTTGGAACTGTTCAAATCGAAAAGCGCATCGCCAATGACATTGTTGACTTCGGTAATTAACTGATCGCGCCCCAACTCCACGGGAGCCATATCCGGGCAAGCCGATGAATTAATATTGAGTTGATCGTCAATTTTTATATCTTTAAATACTGCCAGCCCATCGCGCGTAATACCCAGGGTAACCAAAAGTTTACCCATGGCTGACAGCGAGCGAGCGTAGGCTATTTCCAAATCACCCTTGGCGATGGTCAGACTGCGGCTGGCTTGAAAATATTCGTTTTCCGCATCGAGCAGGTCCAGCAGGGTGCGCTGGCCAATATTAAATTGCTCGTAATAGGCGTTGCGCACTTTATCGCTGGAAAGTTTGTGCTGCTCCAACGACATTAACTGCTCGCGGATGCGTTTGGAATCGTTATAGGCAATTTGGGTGTCCTGGCGCAAATCCATACAGGCTTGATCGCGCTGATCCTTCGCCAGATTCACATCTTCGTAAGCGCGGCGCACCGATGCGCGGCTTGCTCCGCCCGCATAGAGGTTGTAAGTCAAACCCAGCTCTATCGCGCTTTCGTCACCAAAACGCTTGGGATCTACCCGCTCATCAAAACCGTCCAGGTTGCGATTGGTGACCTGACGCGCGCGCAGCTCAACCTTGGGATAATAACCGGAGCGTTCAGATTTAACCTTGGACTCAGCAGCCGAAATATTTTTAATGGAAGCATGAAATGCCGGGTTACCCTGATAAGCCAGCAGTAACATCTCGCGGATATCGGCGGGCAGATTTGTGTCAGCCAGGTGAGACTCCAACAAGTTATCGGGAGGCAACTGGCCAACCACCCGCAAATAATGGGCAGTTACGTCATGCAAATTGGCCGCTTCGGTCAACAGGTTGGATTCTGCCAGGGCCAGGCGTCCTGCCACCTGCTCCAGGTCAACCCGGCGCCCTACCCCCGACTGGGTGCGATCCTGGATTTGAGCATAAACCTCGCGGTGTTTGGCGTAGTTGGCCCGCGCCAACTCAACCAGCTCGCGCGTACGCTTTACATCCTCAAATGACTTAACTGCTTCCAGCGCCGTGGTTTCCACCTGGCTCATGAGTTCGTAGTAACGCACCAGGTTGGAGTTTTTAAAATAATCTACCTGGCCGGAGGTTTTAAAACCATCAAACAGCATCTGGGTCAGGGATATTTCGCCCTGGGTGGTGGTGTAGTCATCGCGGCCATCGTAATCGCGCTGCGCGCGACCACCAGAGGCAGAGAGATCGACCGATGGCAAATAACCGGAACGGGCAACTTTAATATCCTGCGTGGAGGCCTTAAAGGTGTGCCAACTGGCCTGGACATCCGGGTTGGCTTCAATAGCCTGAAGCGCAACCTCCTTTACCGTCACCCCACCGCTGTTGACTGCCTGCTCGTCGGCGAGGCAGTAACCGCTAAAACTCAGGCTAGTGGCGATAAAAACTGCGCAGCTGGTATTGAAAACATGGGCAAAGAACTTTCCTGGTTGGGTCATCGGGTGACGCTTGTTTCTCATCTAGATGTCCTGGTCGGTTGGCAGTTTGTGGGACCTAAAGCAGTTTCTTTTTCGCTCGCCCAAAGGCTGAAAGCTCAGGGAGGCGGTAAATTGGCGAGCTACCCTGGCAGCTAAAGTGCCAACTGGCAATTACCACCGGATTACACTGCAACAGATAAATAAATTTTACTGTTGAATATGCTTTCAGTGGCACACGGAAAATTGGAACAACTACGAGGACTTTTTGGCTTGTTTTTTGGTGCAGACTCGTAAAAATCCTATTTTGCCCTATTTCGCTTATTAAGAGCAAAAAGGAATAGAAATTTACAAAGCTATACTAAAATAATTCCATTTGGCGCAAAAAACAACCAAAACATCGAAAGGCATCATACATCAGTCAAGCTTTATGCCACAAGAACCATCAAAAACGTGAATAAAATCACATTTATAAACTATTTAGTTATAAGCAGGCCCTTTTATTCGGCCCCCAAACCAAACAGGTGGATCTGGAACTCCAGCTGATCGTTAATTCCTGCGTGTATCAGATCATCCAGCACCCCGGCGCGCATCTTCCAGGCAAAGGGGGTCATCGCCAGCAGCGCACGACTGTCCGTCCCTGGCGGAACTTTCAGTGGTTGCGCCACCCACCTGGTATCCAGGCATCGAAAGCCTTCGGGTGCCACAGGTTCAGGATGTTCCCGAACCTCGGTGTAGAGCGACTTCCGCAAGCCCAGTAAATGTCCAGGCCCCGGGGTGACTATTATCAGATGACCACCCGCCTTTAATACCCGCTTTAGCTCGGTGTCTTTACTGGGGGCAAATATCCGCGTCACCACATCCAGGCTGTTATCCATTATCGGCAGGGTAAAATTGGACGCGACACAAAACTGCGTGGATAAGTGCTTCTGCCGTGCAGCCTTGGCAGCCAGGCGCGCACCTTCTTTAGCGATATCTATACCGATTATTTCAGTTGTGGGCAGGCGCGATTGTAGCTCGAGCGAAAAATAGCCATCGCCAGATCCCAGGTCCAGCAGGCTGGCGGTATCTGACGGAATTAAATCCACCAGCTGTTCCAACAGAACATCAAAATAACCGCGCCGCAAAAACTGCTGGCGCGCCTGCAACTGTTGTCTGGCATCACCCGGCTCCCGGGAGTTTTTCTGTTGAACGGGCAGCAGATTTAAATAGCCTTCGCGCGCGCGATCAAATTGGTGATGATTAATACAAGCAACACCTTGAGAATTTTCAGTAAGCGGGGAATGGCACAGGGGGCAACGCAGCAAATTCATGGCAGCAAATTCATGGAAAAGTCGCAGGGGTTAAAATGCGCAGAATGCCCCTACACTTGCGAATATGCAAGTAACAGTGGAAATTTGGGCCGCAAAATCAGCAGCTGGTGATTAGGCTAACCCAGTGTAACAAAAAGCACATAGATGGCAGGTGCAAGGATCAATTGCACCTGCCGCATTTTCGCTAACTATTCATCATCGTCCAGTTCATAGCGATCGATAATATCGCGCACCAAACCACTGCGAACAATATCGTCACGCTCAAACTCGTGGACATGAACATTAGGCAATCCCCGCAGGCGATCTACAGCATCAGCCAATCCATTGGGCCCACGAATATCGCTTTGTTTAATGTCTCCGTTAATTACAACTTTGCAGTCTTCGCCTATGCGCGTCAAAAACATTTTCATTTGCGCCGGGCTGGTGTTTTGCGCCTCATCAAGAATCACAAAAGTTTTGCTGTTAAAGGTTTTACCACGCATGTAGGCCAGGGGCGCCGCGACTATACGACCATGCCGCAAACAATAGTCCACTGTGCCTGCACCCAATCGCTCATTGAGAATATCGCGAAAAGCGTCTATATAAACGGCAAACTTCTCATCCAGGTCCCCGGGTAAAAAACCAAGGTTTTCACCGGATTCCACCGCAGGGCGAGTAATAATAATTCGCTCGATGCGCCCGGACTCCAATGCCTCCGCCGCCAACGCGCCAGCGCAATAACTTTTGCCGGTACCGGCCGGGCCAATACCAAAAGTCAGCATATTGTTTTTAATGGCGTTTATATAGGTTTGTTGCGAAGGCGATTTGGCGTGAAAGGGTTGTGGAGAGCGAGGGGGAGAGTAAGCAGTTTCAACTTGATGGGAGCGGGATTTAATTTCGACAATATTG
>CBINKF010000187.1:0-6277 GCA_966251115.1 uncultured Cellvibrio sp. | reverse complement strand
ATCTGGATACCGCCAACTACGAGCCGCCGGAAACTGCCAAGTTTGAATACTCCTGGCAGTGGGCCTATCAGGATAAATTTAAAGCGGCCGGCTTAACTGCGCTCTTGGGCTCTGGTTTTGATCCGGGCGTAACCAATGTTTACACCGCTTATCTCAAAAAACATCACTTCGATGAAATTCACTATCTGGATATTATCGATTGCAATGCCGGTGATCACGGCAAGCCGTTCGCCACCAACTTCAACCCGGAAATTAATATTCGCGAAGTAACTGCCAAAGGCCGCTACTGGGAAAATGGCGACTGGGTGGAGACAGATCCGCTGTCGGTAAACCAGGTGTTTGATTTCCCCGCGGAAATCGGCCCCAAAAAAATCTACATGATGTACCACGAAGAGCTGGAGTCCATCACCAAGCACTTCCCGGAAATCAAACGCGCGCGCTTCTGGATGACCTTTTCCGACAACTACCTCAAGCACCTGGAGGTGCTGGGCAATGTCGGCATGACTGGCATAGAGCCGGTTATGTTTGAAGGTCGCGAAATTATTCCGCTGCAATTCCTTAAAGCGCTGCTGCCCGACCCGGCGAGCCTTGGCCCGTTGACCAAGGGCAAAACCTGTATCGGCTGCCTGGTGCAGGGCGTTAAAGACGGTCAGCCCAAAACCCTGTTTGTGTATAACGTCTGCGATCACGAGGCCTGCTATGCCGAGGTGAAATCCCAGGCGATTTCCTACACCACAGGTGTGCCCGCCATGATCGGCGCCAAGATGATTCTGGAAGGCAAATGGAAAAAGCCGGGCGTGTGGAATATGGAGCAGTTTGATCCGGACCCCTTTATGGAAGACCTGAACAAATACGGTCTGCCCTGGCAAATCGTCGAGCTAGATGCGGGTGCAATGAAGGCCTGATTTATTTGTCTAATGTGAAACGAGCGGCCCTGGTTGAATCATCCGGCCGCTCGTTTTTGCTTTTTGCCTTTACGAAATTATTTAATTACAGATTCCCGTTATGCCCAACTTAAACAGCTTTCAACACTTTGATGCTCGCCGCGTACCTTCGCCCTGTTTTGTTATCGACAAGGCGGTCGTCGAGGCCAATCTGCAAGTGCTCAACCGCGTGCAGCGTGAGTCGGGGGCAAAAGTCTTGGCTGCGCTTAAGGCGTTTTCCTGCTGGAACCTGGCGCCGCTGTTTAAGCAGTATTTGTCGGGCACCTGCGCCAGTGGCTTGCACGAAGCGCGCCTGGGGCGGGAAGAGTTTGGCGGCGAGGTTCACTGCTATTCGGCAGCTTATAAAGAAGCTGATTTGATAGAGATTTTAAAAGTCGCTGATCATGTGCTGTTTAATTCCATGTCGCAGTGGGCGCGTTTTAAAACCCTGGCACTAGCGGCTAAAGCTCAGCGCCCCGAGCTGGAATTTGGCATTCGCATTAATCCCGAACACTCCGAAGGCGATGTGCCACTTTACGACCCCTGTGCGCCCTGTTCGCGTATGGGTGTGCCTATTGCTCAATTTGAGCGAGCCTTGGCAGAGCAGGGCGATTTGCTGGAGGGAATTTCCGGCCTGCATTTTCATACGCTGTGTCAGCAAGATTTACCCCCGCTGGCGCGCACGCTTGCTGTCGTTGAGCAGAACTTTGGTAAATTTTTCGCCCAGCTAAAATGGATTAATTTTGGCGGCGGTCACCATATTAGCCGTGGAGATTATCAAGTGGATGATTTAATTCAGCTGGTAAAGAGCTTTATGGCGCGCACCGGCCTGCAGGTTTATCTGGAGCCGGGCGAAGCGGTGGCGATTCATTCTGGTGTGTTGGTGGCTGAAGTGCTCGACCTCACCTGGAACCATATGCACCAGGCGATACTGGATACCTCCGCCACCTGCCATATGCCCGATGTATTGGAAATGCCTTACCGGGCCGAGGTGTTGGGTGCCGGTATGCCCGAGGAATTTGCGCATACTTATCGCCTGGGCGGTATGACTTGCCTGGCGGGGGATATCATCGGTGACTACTCCTTTGCTGAGCCATTACAAATCGGCCAGCGTTTGATGTTCGACGATATGTCCCACTACACCATGGTAAAAACCACCACCTTTAACGGCATCAATCTACCGTCGATCGCTATTTGGGATTCGCGCACTGATGAGCTGCAGGTTATTCGCAGTTTCGGTTACCAGGATTTCAAACAGCGCTTGTCGTAGGTTCCCTTTATTTACTGCATAGCGGCATTCATTAGACGTGAGTGCCGATCATCCTTATTGGTTGTTAAAAATCTTAACGCCCGATTTACCCCAGCTTTGACGTTAATTTCGCGAAAACTTAACCTGGATCAAGTCTAAGTGGTTGAAGATAATAATGATAATAAATATCATTAGCCACACTTTTTGCATTAGAACTAATTTTTCATGTTTAATCAGGTTTTTAAGGTTTACAGCTGTTTGATATTTGGGGGATTGCTGGTCTCCTGTGGCGGCGGGAGCGGCACAGCGGGTGGGCAGGGGACAAGTAGCTCCAGCACAAGCTCGGTGGCGAGCAGTTCAGTCACCAGTTCCAGTCTTGGTAGCGCTAGCAGCTCTTCGGCGCTGTCGCCGCAAAAGCCCTTGTCGGATATGGCGGCTTTGGGCAAACAAATTTTTTTCGATCCCAGTCTGTCGGCATCGGGTGTGCAATCTTGCGGTACTTGTCATGTACCTGGTCGCGCTCACGCCGGGGATGACGATTTGGCGGTGCCTATGGGCGGGGAGAACTTTGCTACCCAGGGTTTTCGCAACGCGCCTGCGCTTAATTATTTGCAATACAACCCCGCGTTTTTCTTTGATAACGAAGGCACACCTACCGGCGGCTTCGACCGCGATGGCCGCGCTGCCAGTTTTGCCGAGCAGGCCAAGGTGCCTTTGGTCGCTGCCCATGAAATGGCCAATGGCACGCCAGAGGTCTTGGTTCAGCGCTTGCAGGGCGCGGCCTATGTGGCCGAGTTTATGCGAATTTTCGGTGCGGGAATATTTACTGATCCGCAGCAGGCGTTTGAGCGGGCGGCTCTGGCAATAGCCCAATATGAACAGGAAGATGAATCCTTTCACCCCTTCGATAGTAAGTTTGATTATTTTTTGCAAGGCAAAGTACAGCTGAGCGAGCAGGAGCTGCGCGGTTATGCATTATTTAATAACCCGCTTAAAGGCAATTGCGCCGGCTGCCATGCGAGCACCCGCGCCCAGGCGGGGCTGCCGCCACTGTTTACCGATTTTACCTACGACAACCTGGGTGTGCCGCGCAACCCGGAGATCGCCGCCACCGCTGACCCAGACTATTTTGATTTGGGCCTGTGCGGGCCGGACCGCAAGGACCTGGCGGAGCGCCGGGATCTGTGCGGCGCGTTCAAGGTGCCGACCCTGCGCAACGTCGCCATTACCGCGCCTTATTTTCACAATGGTGTTTTTAAAACTCTGCGCGAAGTGGTGTCCTTTTATGTTCGCCGCGATACCAATCCCGAAGAGTGGTATCCCATGGGGCCCAATGGCATAGAAAAATTTAACGACTTGCCGCCCGCCTATCGCAAAAACGTAAACACCAGCGAAGTGCCTTACAACCGCAAGCTGGGTGATCAGCCGGCGCTCAACAGCGACGAAATTGATGACCTGGTGGCTTTTTTAAACACCCTGACCGATGGCTACAAGCCGCAATAATTGGAAGATGCTCATGAAATTATGCAAACCCCTGGCACTTGGTATCGCCATTGCCAGTATCCAGGCTGTACCTGCGCTGGCTGATGAGGCTGCACTGCAGGCCAAAGTTGACCAACTGAGCGCGCAGTTGGAGGCACTCAAAAAAGAAATTCAACAATTACATTCACAAACCGAAGCCATTGCGAGCCAACAGGAAGCGGCGACCAGTGTCAGCGCCAATGCCAATGCCAATGCCAATGCCAATAGTAAAGGCGGCAGCGAGGTTAGCAAAAGCGGCGCGGGCGAACAGGGTGCCAGCCTTTGGGGTTATGGTGAAGTCAATTACAACCATCCCACTAAGGATGCGGCCAATGGCGCCGGACCATCACAAATGGATTTGCGCCGCGCGGTTTTTGGTATTGGTTACAAGTTTTCTGATTCAACCCGTTTTGTCTCTGAGTTTGAAGTGGAGCACGCCATTGCCTCGGCGGACGATGCAGGTGAGATGGAGGTGGAGCAGTTTTACGTTGACCACCAGTTAAACGACAGCCTGCATTTAAAAGCGGGTTTGTTCCTGATCCCCGCCGGCCTGCTTAATGAGAGCCACGAGCCTACCGCCTACTACGGTGTGGAGCGCAATTTTGTCGAAACGGCGATTATTCCCAGCACCTGGCGCGAAGGTGGCCTGGCCATTTACGGCAGCACTGAACAGGGCTTGGCCTGGGAGTTGGGCGTAACTACCACCGTGGATTTGGGCGGTTGGGATGCCAGTTCAGACGAAGGGCGCGAGTCACCGCTGGGCAGTATTCACCAGGAGCTGCAGCTGGCGAGCGCCAATGATCTGGGCACCTATGGCGCGCTTAACTATCGCGCTATTCCCGGTTTTACCTTCGGTGGCTCGGTGTTTACCAGCAACATCGCCCAGGACAACCCGGATGTTGCGCTGGCCAAGGATGCGCGCATGACCCTGTGGGATCTGCACAGTCGCTGGACTCCGGGGGCCTGGGATATTTCTGCCGTTTACGCCAGGGGCACTATTAGCGATACGCGCGCGCTGAATGTCACTTTCGCGGGTATGCCCACACCCGTGCCCAAAGAATTCTACGGTTGGTATACCCAGGCCGCCTACAAAGTCTGGCAAAATGGCGACTATTCGCTGTCTCCCTTTGTGCGCTACGAGCGTTTCAATACCGCAGCTGATTATGAAACCATGCCTCAGGGGCTCGCGGTTAACCCGGCAAAAACCGAAACCGTCAGCACTCTTGGGCTTTCATTTTATTTAAACCCCAATGTGGTTTTTAAACTGGACTACCAAGATTTTGCTGAAAGCGAAGCTTCCAATCGTGTCGATCTGGGCCTGGGTCTATCCTTCTAAAACTTCCAGTTTTTGGATTAATTCCCGCGTGAGGATTAACGCCTGTTTGAAGATTAACTCTGGTCTCGGGCGCCGTCTGTATCGGCGGCGCCCATTCCTGACTGCACTTCTCGGTTTTGTTCTGGCCCCAAGTAATAGTGTTTGGGCAGATACTGTTTATCAAACGCCTGCCGATTTTGTTCAGCAATCTCTGCATGTCCAGGCGGATGCTCCAGCCTTGGCTCCCAAAGTAATCTGGTTGGATAAACAATTACAGCAATCCATTAGCGCCATTCTCGGGCATCCCTATCCCCAGGCGCGCCTGCGTTATTGGTGCAATGCGGATACCTGCGTGTGGGTGTTGGATGAAATTGGCAAGGAGTTTCCCATCACCGCGGGTTTTGTCGTGCAGGGCGAGACCATTAAACGCGCGCAGGTATTGGTCTACCGCGAAACGCGCGGTATGGAGATTCATCTGCCGCGCTATCTCGCTCAATTTCGCGACCTGCGCAGTTCCGGTACGGATTTGGCGCGCAAGGTGGATGGTATTGCCGGTGCAACTCTGTCGTGCAATGCCATGACAAAGATGGCGCGTCTGGCAGTGCTATTAAATAAAACTGTTACTAAATAAAAAAGTACACCCATAAGCCTGAATGCCAGTCAGTTAAGACTTTAAATCTCCCCCGGCCCCTCTTTAATAAAGAGGGGAGTTAAGCTCCTCCCTTTGAAAAGGGAGGTTGGAGGGATTTAAAACAGCTTAACTGACTGGCGTTACACCCATAAGCCTGTTTTTTTGCCCCGTGTAATATTTAGCTATGACTCGAAAACGCTCAGCTGTGCGCAAACCGCGGGTTAAAAGCCTGTACAAATGGCATCGCCGTGTGGGCGTAAGCGCTGCTATTTTTTTAATCTGGGTAGTTATCAGCGGCTGGTTGCTCAATCACAGTGAATCCCTGGGATTAGCTCAGGGACAAGTGCGCAGCCAGGCTCTGGCGAGCTGGTATGGGCTGGCCACTCCTATGCCGACCCAAGCTTTCACTGTAGCAAACCATTGGCTGGCAGCGGCCGGCTCGCAACTGGTCTCGCAACTGGTGTTGGACGGCAAACTGGTCCCGCTGGAATTTTCCACGCCTTTGGGGCTGGTGCAGTACCAACAGATGTTGGGAGTGGCGAACAGTCAAGAGCTGCTTTTGCTCGATAGCGAATCTGGCCAGGTGATTGATCGTCTATCGGCGTCAACTGTCCCCTTAACGCGGATTACTCGTTTGG
>CBINKF010000186.1:0-6314 GCA_966251115.1 uncultured Cellvibrio sp. | reverse complement strand
TGAGCCTGTTTTTAACGCCGCGATTGCAACGCAGGTAATTTTTCAGAGGTTCCCTAAATATTGGTTACTCTATAGACGCCGTCAATAAGTGCTCATAAAATACATCAAAAATAACAATACCTTCTCGTTCATTTTACCAAACCAATAATTTAATAACTAAACCTATGGAATAATGCGATGAAAGACTTACGTTTTTTTGGAAAAACATTTGTTGCCGTGGCAATGATCGTGTTTGGCCTGCAACACTTTGTGTATCTGGATTTTGTTACCCGTGCTTTTGCCCCCTTGCCCAACTGGATTCCCGCACAGGCTATTTTCGCAATTTTTTTTGGCTCGCTGTTATGCGCAACAGGCATCGCAATTATTGCCAACATAAAAGCTCACACCATGAGCCTATTGTTAGCCGGGACAATATTGCTAATGTTCGCGCTCTGCCTGCTACCCGATTTACTCACGAACCTGAACAACCCCATGCTTTGGACCAACTCCGGAAAAGCATTGGTATTAACCGGGAGCAACTTAATTGTTGCCGGAAGCATTTCAACTAAATCGAGCAAAGGGCCAATAAAATATTTGGAATTTTTAATTCCCTTAGGCAAACTTTTCCTCGCGGGCTTTTTTGCTCTCGCCGCAACCATGCATTTTCTCTATGCCGACTTTGTTGCCACTTTAATACCAGCATGGATTCCTGGACACTTATTCTGGACCTATTTTGCAGCAGTAGCCCTGCTTGCCGGCGCCCTGGGAATGTTTATTCCAAAAACAGAATATTTAGCCGCGAGCTTATCTGCATTGATGATTTTTTTATGGGTCATAATACTCCACCTCCCCCGTGCATTTGCAGACATCCACAACGCCAATGAAACCACCGCATTGTTCGAAGCCCTTACCATGTGCGGCGCTTCAATTTTAATTGCAGCTAAAGCGCGAAAAAAGTAGTCGCTTGCTGGCAATGAAAACCGCAGTTTGAAGTGAGCCTGATGTGGTGCCAGCAAAACCATATTACTGATAACAAGACTATTGGTCCTAGTGGCAACCAGACTACAAAGCGCTGTTTGCCAGCCCCTTTCTACTAGGGCCTTAAGGTTTTTTTACCTAAAGGGGTTCAATCACCTGCGGCTTTAGGCAACAAAACTCGCCATACCGTCGCCTATACAAGCGCGTTTACTCCAATCCCTCAAACATCAGCGACCTGTGGGTGGCAAAGCCCGCGAGGGCGCCGTCACCAATGGCAAAGGTCACGCTGCCAGCCGGGCGGGCCAGGTCGCCGCAGGCGAAAATGCCGGGCACGCTGGTTTGTTTTAGTTCATCAGTTTTTACGTAAAAACCCAGGGGGCTTTCGGCCAGTTCACAGCCGAGCTCCTGCGCAATGGAACTGGCGGGATAGGTGAGGGATGCAATAAATAGCCCGGCGAATTCCAATGCGCGACCATCAGCTAATTTGATCGATAAAGGATCGCCACTAATTTCCACAATGGTTTTAGTTTCAATATGTACTCCGCGTTTGGCCAGCTGCAGTAGCTGAGTTTCGTCTGGTGTAAAACAGCGATTGGTGAACAAGGTGGTATTGCCCCAATCGGGGAGCATTAATGCCTGGTGCAGCGACGCAGAACCAGTAGCGATTACGCCTATAGAACCCTGATTGAGTTCATAGCCGTGACAGTAGGGGCAGTGAAATACAGACTTGCCCCACTGCGCCTGCAGGCCGGGAATCGCCGGTAGCTTATCGCTCACACCCGTTGCCAGGATTAGGCGTTTAGCCAGAACGCGCTGGCCGTCAGCGACAACCACCGCAAATAAATTTTGCGCAGCTTCTTCCAGGGGCTCTGCTTTCGCTGCACCAATTACGCTTGATTCCAACCAGTGCACGCTGGGGTAATTGAGTAACTGGGCCCTGGCCTCGCTGGCGATAAGCGACGGAGATTTGCCGTCCTGCCCCAGAACGCCGTGGGAGCTGTCGGCAAAACGGTTGCGGCGCTGACCGGCGTCGATAATCAACACCTGGCGCCGCGCTCGCGCCAGCTGCAGGCTGGCCGCCATACCGGCGTAGCTGCCGCCGATAACAATGACATCGTAAACCGGGGACTGATTGATTGAATTATTCATGAGCATCGCCCTCACTTTGATCTGTGCCTTCCAAACTGCGCTTGTCGGTTTCTAATTCATGGAAAAACCCGTGCTGGTGTTGGCCGTCAAACCCGCTGGCCCGCATGCGCTGGTGAAAATCGGCACTCAGCTGTGCCAGGGTGACCTCGCGGAAACGCGCTAGTAGCAGTTGCTCGGCGTCGCTAAATGCCTGGTTAAGTGCCTGGTTAACCGCCGCCTCCACCAGGCAGCCGGGGGATTCGGTGCGGTTGCCCAGGGCCAACAGGCTGGGTTCGTCCAGCGCCTGGTAGATGTCGTAAAGGCTGATGCTGTCCAGACGGCGACACAGCTTCCAGCCGCCGCCATGGCCCTTTTCGGAACAGACCAGTTGCCGTTGGCGCAAACCCGCCAGCACCCGGCGAATCACTACCGGGTTGGTCTTCATCATTCTGGCCAGGGCTTCGGAGGTCATGGGGCTATCGGCTTCGGCCATGTGCAGCAGCACGTGGAGCACGCCGGATAAACGGGAATCTCGTTTCATGTTGGCATCTCGTAACTTTATTAGTTACAAAATGGTAATCCGCCATTTCAACTTATGCAACTTAAAAAGTTACAAAAATAAAGCCAGTCGCGCTCAAGGCCACTTTGCTATGATTCCCATCCTTTTTTGCTGCAATCGACTCTGCGCTTATGGCCTCGACTCCCCTCTATGGTTTCTCTGACACTTCCTTTCAAACAGCCGGTGGCCTGGAAGGTATTCGTCAGTTGGTGGATGATTTTTACCGGTTTATGGATCAGCTGCCTGAAGCTCAAGGGATTCGCGCTATGCACAAACCGGATTTAGCCGAGTCGCGCGATAAGCTGACGCTGTTTTTGTGCGGCTGGATGGGTGGCCCCAAGTTGTATTGGGAAAAGTACGGCAGCATCAACATTCCGCGCGACCATATGCATTTGCCGATTGGCCCAAGCGAGCGCGATGCCTGGTTGCTGTGTATGGCGCGCGCACTGGAGCTGCGACCCTACCCTGAGGATTTTAAGGCCTACCTACTGCAACAACTGCGCATTCCCGCCGAGCGGATTGAGGCTGTGGCGAAAAAGCCTTAAGCCAGATTCACAATTCAGCCATTTGGATTTTATCGGCGACTACCCATTGCCAGGCAATTGGGTGTAGCCTAGGCACCGCCGCTAAAAACAATAATGCGCGGCACTCTCCGAAAAATATCAACCCGCCGTTGTCCCCACCTGAGTGGGCAAATTACCAGACCTGCGCTGGGGATAACCCGTATCCGTTCGAAACCCATTGCCGCAGAGTTGGGCGCGGTTTCGCTGGTGTTTATTTTCTCGCAGAGGATTCACCCATGAATCGTTTATCGGCTTGGCTAAGGCCACTTATTTGTAGAACTTTCGGCATCACCGGCAGTATTTTGTTATGGAGTTTGAGTGCAGCATCGGCCCAGGCCGCGCTGTGCGAATATGGCGTTAACAACGATTGGGGCGCAGGTTTTACCGCCTATATTCGCATTACCAACAACGGCAGCAGTGCCATCAATGGCTGGTCGGTAAACTGGAGCTATAGCGACGGCTCGCGCGTCACCAGCAGTTGGAACGCCACCCTGAGCGGCAGCAATCCCTACAGTGCCAGCGCGCTGAGTTGGAATGCGAGTATTCCGGCAGGTGCCAGTGCCGAGTTTGGCTTTCAGGGCACCAATGGCGCCGGCAAGGCACAGGTGCCAGTGGTGACAGGCAGTGTGTGCAGCGCGGTGAGTTCATCCAGCCTGTCGTCGGCGAGCATTTCAAGCCAATCGTCTTCCAGTCCGGTCTCCTCCGCCAGCTCCATCATTAGCTCTTCATTTAGCTCAATCGCGAGCAGCACAAGTTCATCATCCTCGAGTTCTGTAGCCTCCAGTAGCGCATCGTCCAGCAGCTCGGTGACCGGCACTGGCGGCCAATGCAATTGGTACGGCACCCTCTATCCCCTGTGCGTCACCACGCCCAGCGGTTGGGGCTGGGAGAACAGTAAAAGCTGTATCGCCGCCAGCACCTGCAGTGCCCAGCCAGCGCCTTACGGCATAGTCGGAGCCAGTTCTAGCCAGGCGTCGAGCCTGTCGTCAGCTCGCAGCTCATCCACTTCCAGCAGTTCTTCGGTGGTCAGCAGTTCTAGCGCGATAAGTTCCAGCTCGTCAGTCAGCAGCTCATCTGTAAGTAGCTCATCTGTAAGTAGTTACCCGCCCATAGTCGGCGGTTGTAACGGCTACGCCACCCGCTATTGGGACTGCTGCAAAGCCCACTGCAGCTGGACTGCCAATGTGCCCGGCGGGCTGGAGCCGCTGCGCGCCTGCAGCAGCAACAACACCAGCCTGAGCGACCCCACAGTGGCCAGCAGCTGTGATGGTGGCAGTGCCCATATGTGCTGGGATATGGCGCCCTTTGCCGCCAGCCCGACCCTGGCCTTTGGCTATGCGGCGACTTCCAGTGGCGATGTCTGTGGGCGCTGTTATCAACTGGAGTTTACCGGCAGCAGTTACAACGCCCCCGGCGACCCTGGCTCGGCAGCGCTCAAGGGCAAAACCATGATCGTGCAGGCCACCAATATCGGCTATGACGTGGGCGGAGGTCAGTTTGATATTTTGGTGCCCGGCGGCGGTGTGGGCGCCTTCAACGCCTGCTCGGCACAGTGGGGCATACCCAACAGCGAACTGGGCTCGCAATACGGTGGCCTGCTCGCCGCCTGTAAGCAAGAGCTTGGCTACAACGCCAGCCTGGAGCAGTACAAAGCCTGCCTGACCAGCCGCTGCAACAGCGTGTTTGGCAGCCGCGGGCTCACCCAGATGCAACAGGCCTGCCTGTGGTACGCCAACTGGTTCGAGGCCGCCGACAACCCCGCGCTTAAATACAAAGAAGTGGCCTGCCCGGCGGAATTGACCGGTCGCTCGGGTATGGATCGCGGGCCGTTAAACGATATTCGTAATACCTGTAATTAACCCGGCGCAAATAAAAAACCCGAGGCCAGCCTCGGGTTTTTTTATGCAACCGTTAAATTATTCTGTCTTTAGATATTTGAGTGTGTACTTACGCAATTTTTTCTCGGTCGCGCTACTGGCCACCTGATCAATCAGTGGACGGTATTGTGCATCGTGACTGGCCACCAAGGCGCGAGTCTGCCAAGCCAGCTCTTGAAACATATCGCCATTCAATTTGGATTTATAGCCTTTTTCCAAATTGGTTTTAGCAAGGCCCAGCAACTCTGGGGTAAAGGTGCGAGTGAAATAAATTCGTTTAGCTGCAATGGTGACCAATTCAGTTTCACCGCTTTTGAGCATATTCGCCAAGCGCTGGTTAAATGATGGATAGGCACCGCCGGCGGGTGCAATTATCGGGTTGTATTTTGTATACAGGGGTAGAATTTTTTGCGCTTGCAGGGCGTATTTTTTTAATTTTTTATGGGGTGCATTGGCCGCAATTTTGGCAATGGTGGGCATGTATTTTTGCTGCCCGGAGTAAGCCAATGCCTTAACCAGCCAGGATACATAATCAATGGTTGTGCGATCAGTTGCCATGGGGTATTTGGCCAGCGCTTCGGCCTCCAAGGGATCGAACACCTCTGTTGAGCTCAAACCGGCCCAGGCCAGTGACTCCATGGCTTTTTGTTTTTCCATCGGATAGCCGGACGCAAATACTTTGACGTATTCGGACGACGATTGAGGCTCGGCAAACACCAAACCAGTGGCCAAGAGTGCCACTAGTGCAATAAGAGAACGAAACTTCATAAATGACTCCTTGTTGTGAAAAAACCGGGCGGAACTAGTCCGCCCAGCGTTTGAAAATCAGTGAGGTGTTGATACCGCCAAAGGCAAAATTGTTGGTCATGACGATATCGGTTTGCAGCTCGCGCCCGGCGCCGGTCAAGTAATCCAGCTCGGCGCATTCAGGGTCGGGGATGTGCAGGTTGGCGGTGCCATGGAACCAGCCCTCGCGCATCATCTCAATAGTCACCCAGGCTTCCAGGGCGCCGCAGGCACCCAGGGTGTGGCCGGTAAAACTCTTGAACGAGCTGATGGGCGTATTGCTGCCAAACAGCGCATGAGTGGCGTGACTCTCGGCTATGTCGCCGCGGTCGGTGGCGGTGCCATGGGCGCTGATATAGCCGATATCGGCGGGGGTCAGCTGGGCGTCGTCCAGTGCCATTTGCATGGCGATTTGCATGGTATCGGATTGCGGCTGGGTGACAT
>CBINKF010000185.1:0-6325 GCA_966251115.1 uncultured Cellvibrio sp. | reverse complement strand
CCACCGTGCCCGACGGCGGCTACCTCCCCGACCTGCGCACCGAAGGCGTCGAGGTCAGTTTTACCAAAGACGGTATTCGCCGCATTGCCGAAACGGCATTTGAAGTGAACGAGCGCACCGAAAATATAGGCGCGCGCCGCCTGCATACCATTTTGGAGCGACTGCTGGAAGATGTTTCTTTCGATGCTGGCGATGATGCCAAAAACATTTAGATCAATGCGGCCTATGTGGACAATCACTTGGGTGAGCTGGCCAAAAACGAAGATCTCAGTCGCTACATCCTTTAATTGCGCAAGTGATCACTATGCAAAAACTCCCCGGCAAAATTCAATTCCATAAGCAGTCGCAACTATTGGAGCTGCATTTTGGCAGCGAGCAATTCGCGCTGCCGGCGGAGTTTTTGCGTGTGCACTCCCCCAGCGCCGAAGTAAAGGGCCACGGCCCCAATCAGGCGGTGTTGCAGTTTGGCAAAAAAGACGTGCGCATTATTAAGCTGGAGCGCGCCGGCAACTATGCGCTTAAACTCAGCTTTGACGACGGCCATGAGACAGGCCTGTACACCTGGGAGTATTTGTACGAGCTGGGCAGAAACCAGGAAGCAATGTGGAATGCCTATTTGGCAGCACTGCATCAGGCGGGAAAAAGCCGCGAGAAAGATACCAGCGTGGTGAAGTTTGTGTAAAAAAGCCCCGAAAAATCGGGGCTTTTTTTATTTATTCCGTCCAGTTAATCACGCCGAGGTAAGAAGTCACCAGGATTAAAATCCCGAAGGCGATGCGGTACCAGGCGAAAACCACAAAGGTGTGGGTGGCGATAAATTTAAGCAGGCCGCGCACCGCCACAAAGGCGGACAGCATGGCGGCCGCAAAGCCCAGGGCAAAGATATCCAGGTCGCCCACCTCCAGTAAATCGCGCGCTGTCCACAAGCTGTAGAGCGAGGCCGCCGACAAGGTCGGAATGGCAAGGAAGAAGGAAAATTCAGTCGCCGCCTTGCGCGACAGCCCTAAAAACAAGCCGCCGATAATAGTCGCACCCGAACGCGAAGTACCGGGGATAAGCGCCAGGCACTGACACAAACCCACCTTGAGCGCATCCAGATAACTCAGGTTATCCATCTCTGCCACGCGCGGCTGATGGTTGCGCTTTTCCGCCCAGAGAATAATAAAACCGCCCACAATAAAAGCGCTGGCGACGGCTATAGGGTTAAACAAAAAAGCTTTGATGTAACCGCTGAGAAAAAAGCCAATTACCGCTGCGGGAATAAAAGCGATAGTCACATTGATAAACAGATCGCGCTCAACACCAGGCTTTACCGCTTTAAACAAGCTGGAGAAAATCTTGATGCGATACTCCCAGACCACCGCCAGCATGGCGCCCATCTGGATAAATATTTCAAACACTTCGCGTTTGGCGGGGGTCAGGTAATCCAGCAGTTGGCCGGTGAGGATCAGGTGTCCGGTACTGGAGATAGGTAAAAACTCGGTTAAACCTTCCACCACACCCATAATCAGGGTTTGGATTGCCAGCAGTAAATCCATGAATGCTCCTTAGCGGTATTTTTCGATGCCTGCAGTACAGAAATAGGGCGGCGGCAGTCTGGAGTAGGCTGATGACAATTGCAAATTCGCGCTATTTTTTTTGCCAGAATTTTTGCATCTCGAGGTACATAAACGAAGCAGTCCAGGCAATCAGCACTAATCCGGTCAGGGCTTCAAGGCCACTTAAAAAGCGCAGGTGACCGGTGGGAAACAGGTCGCCAAAGCCCAGCGAGGTGTAGGTGGTAAAGGAAAAGTAAACGCAATCCATTAAACGCTCACTGCCCACCCCCACCAAATTGCCGTGACCCGGATGCTCGATTAAAAAGTAATAACCAAAACCAAAGCACCAGATCTCCAACACATGTGCACAAAGCGCACCAAACACGCCTATCACCACCCGCAGGCGTCGGTGCAGGGTAACTTTGAGCAGAAGGCTGCTGAGCAGGTTGAGCATTTCAAAATGCAACAACACCACCAGCGCCACTAAAATTGAGTTGATTACGACAGATTCCAGCATGGTTTTATCCCGCTACTTGCGCTTGCGCCTTTGGGGTAAATTATCATCAGCCAAGCCACCGGCCCCGGTCTTGCCCAATATCAAATGGGCAAGTAATTTATACAGCAGCTATTCATAGAGCCACACTAAGCTAGAAGCTGTCGGTGTTACTGCCCTATACCTGTTCAAAGGATGCTTACCATGGCCAAGCTCGCCCGTCACTCCAATTACTCCCGTGTTTTCAGTTACACCCGTCTTTGCAGCCAATCCCGCTTTGCCCTCTGGCTAATCGCCAGCCTGTTTTTACTCGGCGCCTGCAGCCACGCCAGGTATCAGCAGGATTTTAAATCCGGTACCGACTTTAGCCAGTTGAAAACCTACTCCTGGCGCAGTGCCGAGGTGCAAATCCCCGGCGCCAACAGCGCGTATATGCAGGGTTTGATCGACGACCAAATGCGCCTGCAAGGCTATCAAAAACTGCAGGCTGGCGGTGATATGTGGTTGGACTTGCAGGGTTTTACCCGTATCAGTCAGGGCGGCAATTCCAGTATCGGCATAGGTATTGGCCTGCCCATAGGGCGTCACGGCAGCATTGGCTTGGGCACGGGCCAGGTGATAGGCCGGGGCAGCCAGGAGGCGGTACTGGTGCTGGACATCACCCGCGCGGCCGACAACATCCTGGTATGGAGAGGCAATGCCGGAGGGTTGGCACTTAGCTATTTCAAACTCAATTCCGAACCCAAATTGCGCGACGCTATCCGCCAGCTGCTTATCCAGTTCCCGCCCCGCTAGAGACTCAGGCTCAGGGGGTAGCGCAAGGCGATTACCCCCTGTTCAGGCTTTATCTCCGCGCCATAGGCCAAAATTTCCACCCCCGCCGCCTGCGCTTCGCGCAGTCTTCGACCATAGGCTGGATCTATATGATCTGCCGGGCTGACCGATTTTATCCCGCTGTGCTGGACACAAAATAGCAGCACCGCCCGCTGCCCCCGCTGCACCACATCAATCAATTCGCGCAAATGCTTGCTGCCGCGCTCGCTCACCGCATCGGGAAAATAGCCGCGCGCCTGAGCATCGCCCGGCGCCTGATCGAGCAGAGTGACATTTTTAACTTCCAGATAGCAGGGGCGCGGGTCGTGTGGATGTTGTTCGAGCAAAAAATCTATGCGCGATTTTTCCTTGCCATAGCGCTGTTCGCGGCGAATCAGCTGATAATTCTGCAACTCGTTTATCGCCCCCAGACTCAAGGCCTCGGCCGCCAGCTCGTTGGTACGCGCGGTGTTGATGCCGGCCAAATGGCCCTGGGGGGTAGTGACCAGCTCCAAAGTCTGAGGGTATTTGCGCGTTTTGCTCTCCACCTGTGAATACCAACAGACGGCCTCTGGCTGGATACAATTTTTCATTGAGCCGGTATTGGGACAGTGAATGGTTAACTCCTCACCCGAGGCCAGGCGGATGTCGGCCAAAAAGCGCTTATAACGGCGCAATAAGCTTGCGGACTGCAAATGAATGAGCAAAATATCTCCCTGGGATTCTTGCGTAAATAGCGTCAAATTTTGCCGCTATTCAACCCCAATTAGCGCGCAAGTCAAGCCGATTGCGCAGCAAACCCGTTGTTACAGCCGCCGTTTTAGCTGTTTTCGCGCTATATTTAATGGCTTGGAGGGGACTGACGCTAATAGCTGCTAAAAAGTGCTGGCAGAGCCATGTTTAATCTGATAGCTTGCTCCCCCTTCAAATTCTACGGACTGAGCCCCCGGCACTCCCGGCGCACAAAAATGTCCAAGAAATTGCGAACTTAGCTAAGTGCGGTTACCAGTTCGCACGAGTGGCTGATCCAGGAAGTCTTACGAGGCGCTAACCATTATGGCGAAAAAATCCCCCTCTACTGAAACCTTTGCTCTGCGTCCTTTCACTCCCTACGAGGAGAAAAAGGGCGAAGAGTATATGAACGACAATCAAAAAGCGCACTTCCGCCAATTGCTGCTCAACTGGCGCTCGGAGCTGATGGAAGAGGTTGATCGCACCGTTAGCCATATGAAAGACGAAGCGGCCAACTTCCCCGACCCGGCCGACCGCGCCAGCCAGGAGGAGGAATTCAGCCTGGAATTGCGCACCCGCGATCGCGAGCGCAAGCTGATCAAGAAAATCGACTCCACCCTGGAGCTGATTGAAAATGACGACTACGGCTACTGCGACGCCTGCGGCGTGGAAATTGGCATTCGCCGCCTGGAAGCTCGCCCCACCGCGACTCTGTGCGTGGACTGCAAAACCCTCGCCGAAATCAAAGAAAAGCAAATCGGCGGTTAATCCGCCCCTGGGGCGGGAGCCATCCCGCCCAGCGCCATGCCCCATCCAAACGCCCAAGCTTCACTCCCCTCAGCAGAAACACCCGCGACAGGCTATATAGGCCGTTTTGCCCCCTCGCCCACCGGACCGCTGCATTTTGGTTCGCTGTTAACCGCACTCGCCAGCTACCTGGATGCCAAGGCCAATGGCGGCCGATGGCTGGTGCGCATGGAGGACCTGGACCCGCCACGCGAAGAGCCGGGGGCCGCCACTACCATACTTAAATGCCTGGAGGACCACGGCCTGGAATGGGATGGAGAGGTGTTTTACCAGAGCGCGGATTTTAATCGCTATCAGGAGCAGCTCGACGCGCTGATTGCAGCCGACCTGGCCTACCCTTGTAGCTGCTCACGCCAGCGCCTGCAGAGCCTGGGTGGCATTTATGATGGTTACTGCCGGCATCACCCCGCGGATCTGAATCTCGCCCACGCCTGGCGCCTGAAGCTTTACGATTTACCAGCGCCACATGCCAGCGAGGATCTGCTTGTTTTTCAGGATTTGATTCAGGGACGACAAGTGCAAAACCTGCGCACCCAGGCTGGCGACCAGATACTCAAGCGTCGCGATGGCTACTATGCTTATCAACTGGCGGTGGTGGTGGATGATATAGCCCAGGGCATTACTCATGTCATTCGCGGTGCGGATTTGCTGGAGGTAAGCGCTCGGCAAATTTTTCTGTTTCAATTGCTCGGCACCAGGGCCCCGGCATTTGGCCATGTACCCCTGGCAATCCAGGCCAATGGCCAAAAGCTCAGCAAACAAAACCACGCCCCGGCGCTGTTGGCCGAGCAGGCGGTGAATAATCTCTGGCGGGCACTGGAGTTTTTAGGGCAAAATCCCCCCGCTGACATGCGGCGCGCCAGTCGCCTGCAGCTGCTCGACTGGGCGATTGAATACTGGCGGCGCGACCAAATCCAGGGCCTTGCGCGCCTCCACCAAGAACAATAAGCAGACGACCATGAACCCGCATCCGCCCCTGTTACTTCCAGGATCAATGCTATGAACAACCAACGCCTGGTGATTTTACTGCTGCTGGTCGCCTATATTTTTTCCCCGTCGCTGATTAATTGGATACTTAATCCCGAGGGCGCCTGGTATCGCCCGTATATTATTTGGGTATTGGTGATTGTTATTGCCTTTGGCTTGCAGCTGCGCCGCAACCGCCTGCGCGACCTGGACTAGCCACCACAACGAGAAGAACTAAAAACTCACCATGACTTTTGATTTAAGCCAAGTTGCCCTGATCGGGATCTGCTACCTGTTGTTGCTGTTCGGTATCGCCTATATAACCGAGCGCGGCTGGATTCCCGATTCAGTCACCTCCCATCCGATCACCTATATTTTGTCGCTCGGCATTTTTGCCTCGGCCTGGGCTTTTTACGGGGTAATCGACCTCGCTTTTCAATACGGCTTTGGCGCGCTCGCCTACTACCTGGGCACAGGTGCGCTCTTCCTGTTTGCGCCTGTGGCCCTGGCACCACTGGCCGAACTGGCGCGCCGCCACCAGGTGCACTCGCTCGCCGACCTGCTGGTGTTCCGCTATCACAGCAATGCAGTGGGGGCGCTTACCACCCTGTGTATGCTGTGCGGCATTCTGCCGCTAATGGCGCTGCAGATTCAGGCTATCGCCGACACCATGCACATTCTCACCGTAAGCAGTAACCCCACCCTGCCACTTGAAGGCACAGGGCTGACCTTCAAGGATGTAATGGCACTCTGCTACTGCTCGATCCTGGCTTTCTTTACCATTTCTTTCGGCGCCAACCGCGACCAGCATCGCGGCCTGATTACCGCCATGGCATTTGAATCCATGCTCAAGGTGTGCGCCCTGGCCACGGTCGGCTTGGTGGCCTTGTTTGGGGTATTCGACGGTCTCGACGGCCTCGACCAGTGGCTGCTCGATCACCCGGAAAACCTGGCGCTGCTGCACAACCCCATTCAC
>CBINKF010000184.1:0-6329 GCA_966251115.1 uncultured Cellvibrio sp. | reverse complement strand
TCCATCGACGCCGTGCCCGCCTGGACCAGTATTGTGGCGGTGGCGGTGTTAAGCAGGTCGCTATTGATTGTATTTAAAGCGCGCGCCAAGCACGCGCTTTGGGCGATTATTGCCGGGTTTATCGCCTATGGCAGCAGTTATATTGGTGGCATTTATTTCGGCCTGGCATTGGGCGCTTTTGCCGGTGCCCTGGCGGTGGGAATTTACGGCAGTGCATTTACCCGATTTGCCAAGGCGCCAGCCAGTATTGTGATTCTTAACGGCATGCTGGTACTGGTACCCGGCAGTAAAACTTACATAGGTTTAAACGCATTTATTTCGGGTGAAAACATGCTGCCGATTGAAAACCTCGGCCAGCAAACCTTTTTGATTTTTATGTCGCTGGTCGCAGGTTTTATTTTTGCCAATGTTTTATTACCGCCGAAAAAAAGTTTGTAAGGCTGTGTGCAATTTTTCTCGAATAAAAAAACCGAAGCCTTGCGGCTCCGGTTTTTTTTGCTTTGGTACAACTATTTTGCTCACCCTGTGCGAACTTCAGGGCCAGCCGGGCGCCAGCTAAGGCGCCCGCTGTTGAGGTTAATTACCCCAGAGCATTTGCAGGAGCGATGTCTTGCGTGAATCGAAGGGCAGCCAGGTTCCCCAACCCGATGGGTTGGATTCTGCATCGTAGGCGTGACCATACCAGCCGGCGGTATCGCCAGACTCAGGGTTGATCGCCCAGTAACAGGCCTGGATTTTTTCATCCTTCATGTAGCTGGCGAACGCCTCTTGCCACTGCTGATCCACATTGGTGGTGATATGACTCCACAGAGTGCGGTCAGTTATGCTGCCTTTTTGTGGCCAATCCATATTGCCGCCAAACTCGCCGACGACTATGGCGTAGCCCTGATCACGCAGGTAGCCGAAGTGCTCTTCCCAGCCGCTGCGCAGCCTTGTTGGGTTAATCACGATATTACAATCCGAGTTGCCTGCAGCTTCACCTTCCAGGTCTGCGCAGTTGGGCTGCGCTGGGTCCATAAATTGTTTTTGCACAAACACCGATGGGCCATAGGTGTGTGGTGAGAAGACCAAACGGCTTTTCGGAATACTGATTGGATTGTCACCCGCCTCAAAGAGGTTTTCACCCCAGTTGGGATTGGTATCCGTGCTGCCATGGGGCACTGGGGTAATAGTGTCGGGCGTACCATCATCGGCATCAGCATTAGCAGAAATACCCTCTACAAAAACCAACACATTGGGGTTAACCGAGTTGATCGCGGTGTAGGCGTGTTCAGACAGGGTTTTCCACTCTTGCCAGGTGTAATCCCAAGGCTCGTTGAAAATATCTATACCCAGAATGTTATCAACGCCCAGCTGTGAAGACAGTCCGGCAACTTCTTTCAAGGGAGCCAGCCACTTGGTTTCGTTAAACTCCTGAACATGAACACCTGGGGTGCTAACTTGTGTACAGGAATAATCCTCGCGGGTGTACTCGTAGTTGGTGCGGGTTGCATCCACATAGGGAGGACGGGCATCCAGACGGCCTGCACGCCAGCCCACATAGTTGGAGCAAGAGTGGATATCAATAACGACCTGCAGATCGTTTTGATCGGCAAGCTTAATGAAATCCTCCAGTGCCTGACGTGAATTTTGCTGCAGCACTTCCGGAGCATTTTTCAACACCCCGCCCTGCTGAGCGGCACCAATACCTTGTGGGTCGGTGGCGTCCAGGGTTTGTGGCGCAATGGGCAGACGGATCACGTTTACACCCTTGGCTTTAATCTCGGTCATGGTCTGCTGGATAGTGCGGCCGGTCGGCGCCCACCACATATTGCCCACATAGAGCTCCATAGGTGCGCCACCTGGGTTGTGTTCAGCGTCTTTAGGCTCGTACTGACCTTCCAGACCGAACCAGTTGCCGCAGTGAACCGGCATTATGGTGCCGTCTTTGGTGATATTGCCTGAACTATCCACACGGAATACACCGGCGGTAGTGCCCGAGCTGGATGAGCTTGAAGCGACTGAAGAACTGCTCACCACAGAGCTGGAAGAGCTGCTGGAAGAGGGAACCGAGCTAGAGCTGCTGGAAGATGGGACCGAGCTAGAGCTGCTGGAAGATGGGACCGAGCTAGAGCTGCTTGAACTGCTTGAGCTTGAAGAAACACCACAGGCAGAGGTCACGCCAAAGGGCGCAGGCTGAGAGGTACAGGTTGAGCGGGAAATACAACTTTGATTGTTCTCCCAACCCCAGCCGCTGGTAGTGGTATTACACAGGGTGTAGTTGGTGCCGTACCAGTTACATTGCTCGGCGCAAGCGCTGGATGCCACGGATGACACTACAGATGAGCTGGACGATGAGCTGTAAACAGAAGAGGACGAAACAACTACTGAAGAGCTGGAACTAACTACCGACGAACTGGAGCTGACCACAGACGAGCTGGACGAACTGGAAGGTGTGGATGAACTGGAACCGGCGCAAACCGAGCCATTGATGGCCGGAGTTTCTACTGCACCACCGTTTTTATCCAACTGGAATCCAAAAGTTACGCTTTGGCCGGGTTGGATGCTTCCGTTCCAACCGAGGTTGGAGGCATTGTAGGGGTTGGAGCCGGTAAGGTTGGCGTTCCATGAACTGGTCAAGCGGTTGGTGTTGTACTGCCAGCTGACGGCCCAGCCGTTAATTGCAGCCGAGGTCGAGTTGGTAATAACGATGCTACCGGTGGCACCGGTATTCCATTCATTATCAATTTTGTAAGTACAGGCGGCGGACGCCAGGCCCGACTGACCTGCAGCCCAGAGGCCGAAAAGCACGGCCATACTGAGTTTTTTCTTGGACAGAGCAATCATGTGAATGTCTCCTGTTTGCTGGAAAAGAGCCCTAAAGCCCTAGTTATTGTTTTATTCCCCAAGATTATTCCCGGGGAATTAGCAGCGGCAGGAGACAGGAAAACACCTGGCCAACCCACCGAAGCCTGTACCACCCCAACTGCTTTTTTAGGTGTGAGCAAACCCCTATCGCCTGTGCCCAGGCAATAACACTTTGATCACAACAAATCACAGCTGGAGAGAATCTGTGGGTTGGAACTTTTTTAATTTGTTTAAAGCGCGCTTCATCTATTTACAGCGCGAGTTAAATCGCTTTCTAAATTGGGTAACGCTAAAACACGACAATTTTATTGTTATTGGTAACGCACTTTGAGGTCATGGTGAGCAACATGACAGCGCTGTCATTTTCAAGTTTATTCTACCCGGTTTCTGAGATGCAATTAACAAATATCGATACTTTTTTAAAATAACCAAATTTGTTTATATGCACTGATTGTGAGATAAAAATAAAAATGACGCCAAATAAAATAATTAGGCGCCATTTTTTGCCAGTCAAAAACTTAGCGGTGTTAATCGCGATCACTGCGCGTGGAGAGCTTCCTGAACTTTCACACAAATTCGCTCAGCCTGGGCGTGCTTGCGTAAGGTCTTGATAGCCTCAAAGGGCAAACCGGGTGTTGCCGCCAATTCGAGTGTGGATTGCTCCGCCGCCAGGGAACAGTCGAGCGGGATCACACTGCTCATATAAATCCCCAGCAAATGGGTTGGCAGCTGTGTCATCTGCGCAATGGGCTTAACTATCTCCGGCGTCAGTTGTTGCTGCAGCGGGTGTTGGCGCAGCGGGAACAGGTTCTGCAACACCGCGCGCAACTGGGTAAATGAGTAGTGGGTATTGGCGTCCTGGGCAGCGCGCAACCAGGGCAGCTTGGCATCGGCCTTAGGTGCTTCGGCAAGTGCCACCCAGCGGTTTAATTCAGCGTTGGCCGAGACATCCAGCTTGGTTAATTTGTCTACCCACACAGGGCCGCGCGTATCGCCAGTGCGCACCAGTGCGGTAGCTATGGCCCAGCGCTGATCAATGGGTAGCTTCCCTGCCTCCAATAAACCCAGGGCGGCGGTTTTGGACGCGTCACTGTTAAGTAAACCCATCCACAAGCGGAACCAGGTCTGCTGCAATGCCCCCTGGGTCGCCAGCGAGCGAACGCGTGCCAGCTTTTCCCACTGCTCCAATGTGGCCTGCACGCCGGGTGAGATTCCCCCGGCGCGAATTTCGGGTGTGGCGTAATAGTTCATGGCCTCCATTAAATAGCCAAACTGGGTTTGCAGCAGCGAAACATTTTCCTCCCCGGCGAGATACTGGTGCGCCAGAGCCAAGGCCTGGTTCACCGGGTAGTCCCCTTCTTTAACTGACTCCCACAGGCTGCGCCAAATCATGCCGCGCTCAACGGGGTTGGTGAATTGGTTAAAGTGCTTTTGCAAATAGTTACGCGATTGCGGGTCTAGCAAAATGCGCGCAAAGGTGTAATCGCTCACGTTGGGCAATACAAATACCGGGCAATTTAATCCCTTAACTTCGGGAATGGGGTTGTGCGCCCCTGTGATCTGCACATCCACAATACGGCGCTGGCCTTTACTATCCACCAGCAGCATATCCAGGCTGTGCTCGCGCAGGGCGCCGCTGACATTGGCCGGTGTTTGCGCAAGAGCAAACTCACTGATAAATCCATCGCGACACTTAAAGCTGGCTTTGAGCGCATTCACGCCCTCGCGCTCCAGCCACTGTTCGGTCCAGCCATCCAGGTTGCGCCCTGCCACCTCGCCCAGGGTGGAAATAAAATCGCGCAAGCTGGTGTTGCCCCAGGCGTTACGCGCGAAATAGGTGGCCACACCCTGGCGAAAAGTTTCTTCGCCGAGTAAGTGTTGTAGTTGAATCAGCGACGAGGCGCCCTTAGCGTAAGTAATGCCATCAATGGCCGACATCACCGCCTGAGTATTGGGAATGTTTTGCACAATAGGATGAGTCGTGTCCCACTCATCCTCGGCATAGCCCCAGGATTTGCGGCTGGTGGAGAAACTGCGCATGGCATCTTTATAGGCAGTGGCCTTGGCGGTGGCGTAGTTGCCCATCAAATCGGCAAAGCTTTCGTTCAGCCAGATATCGTCCCACCATTTCATGGTCACCAAATCGCCAAACCAGTGATGCGCCATTTCGTGCAGCACCACCACAGACATAACCTTGCGATCGTCGTCGGTTTTTTCCTGGCGCGGTTGCAGATCTTCGCGAAAGGTAACCGCCGCGACGTTTTCCATAGCGCCATAGTTAAATTCCGGTACCAGCAGTTGATCGTATTTGCCAAAGGGATATTTAAACTGGAAATAATTTTCGTAAAAATCAAACCCCTGACGCGTCACCTTAAACCAATCGTCTACATCCACGTACTTGGCGTAGCTCGCGCGCGCAAACAGCCGCAGCGGAATGCGAAACGGCGTTTGTTCCTGCCACATATGGTAGGGGCCGGCGTGAATCGAAAATACATAGGGACTAAAGCGCTGGGTTTGGGCGAAGTACCAATGCTTGCGCTCGGCGTTCAGATTTTCCACGTTGGTTTCGCGGGTACTGCTCACCAGGGTCCAGCTTGCAGGCGCCTCCACATCCAATAAAAATGTGGCTTTTAAATCCGGCTGATCAAAACCGGGGAATACTTTATTAAAGGCCCAGGCCTCAAACTGGCTGTAGAGATAAAACTTGCCGTCTTACGGATCTTCAAATCTGTGCAGGCCCTGGCCATCGCGCACATAGGGGTGGGTGTAGCTTACCTCCAGTTGTTGCGCGCCTTTATGCAAGACTTTTTTGGGCAGAGTGATAAAAAAGCCGTTGTAATCCACGGGGATACTTTTGCCGTTTAAGCTCAGCGATTTAACCTCACCGCCAACAAAATCCAGCGTTAAGGGTGCCGCTGCATCACTCAAGGTAAAATTAACTTTTGCAACACCCGAAAACGGCGTGTCGTTTTGGCTGAGCGAGAGCGACAATTGATAACTCACCTGGCTCACCCGCTGAGCGCGCGCAGCGGCCTGCGCGCGGGTCAGCAGCAGCGGCGCCGCTTCGCGCACCGCCGGCGAGCTGGTCGCTGCAGCGGAAGACTTTATCGATGAATGGGTTAACGCACGCGATGGTCCCTCACAGGCGGTTAATCCGCAGATAAGACCAACTGCAACCAGCAAGCTTCCCCAATAACGTTTATTCACTTTCATTTACATCTCCCTAGGGATATTCCAGTACATTTTTAATTTCTGCCACATTGGACTCGACCCAGCGCGCATTTACCGCACCCCAATCTGCCACACGAAATTGGCCATTCAAGTTATCCAGTTGAATCGCCAATTCGTGGATTGCCGCGAGTGTATCCTGCGCCGTGCGTCGCGGCATGCCAGTGGCTTCGATAATTTTGGGAACGGTATTGACGCCCTGGCTAATCAACCAGGTAACGTAAATGCGCCGGTAAAAACTGGTTTTGGTTTTG
>CBINKF010000183.1:0-6337 GCA_966251115.1 uncultured Cellvibrio sp. | reverse complement strand
CCAAGGCACTGCAGGATCAGGGCGAGGACAAACCTGCAATCAATCAATACGCTCGCCTGGCGCAAACCTTGCCCGATGCCTCCATCGCGGGCGATGGCCTCTACGATGCGATTGGGCTTGCGGTTAAGGATGAGTTTTGGCCAGAGGCAGCGGCGGCCATCGAGCTTTTTCAAAAAACCTTTCCCAAGCACCCGCTTTACAAAGATGCCACGCGCCAGCTGTCGATGGTGTATTTAAAACTGGGTGAGAGCGACAAGGCGGCGAGTGTGTTTGAGTCCATCTCCTCGCAGGATTCCGACAAGTCGGTGCAGATGGCTGCGCTCTGGCAGGCTGCTGAGCTCTACCTCAGCCAGCATAAAACTGCCGATGCGATTCGCGCGTACAGTAATTACGCCAAAAGCTATCCAACGCCCTTTCCGCAAAATCTGGAGGCGATGAATAAATTGGTGAGCCTGTATGAACAGGGCCACAATGCCAAAGAGGCCAACACCTGGCGCTATAAAATTCTCGCTGCGGACAGGCGCACCGCCAGCAGCCAGAAAAATCCGCGCACCCAAACCCTGGCGGCGCAAGCGGCATTAAATTTGGCCGATCAGGAGCAGACTATTTTTCGCGGCATTCGCCTGGTTGAGCCGCTGGCCAATAATTTGCGCTTAAAGAAAAAACATATGCAGGGCGCGATTGCGCTTTACGGCCAGGCCGCTGCCTATCAGCTGAGCGATATCACCCTGCAGTCCACCTACGCCATTGCCAACATTTACCAGACCTTTTCCAAAGCGCTGCTGGATTCCCAGCGCCCGGCAAATCTGGCCGGCGATGAGCTGGAGCAATACAACATGCTGCTCGAAGATCAGGCTTTTCCCTTTGAGGAAAAAGCCATTGAGTTTTATGAGGTGAATATGGCGCGCACCGCCGATGGCGCCGAGGGGCCCTGGATTGCGCAGAGCATGCAGGCACTGCAGCAACTGTTCCCCTCGCGCTACGGGCGCGCAGCAAAACTGGCTGTCTATCGCCCGCTCAAGCCTTTGCCGCGCGCGCCAGGTGATGTGCAGCTTTCTAAATCGGAGCCACAGTAAATGATATTTTTCACGCGCCTTGTGGCGATTAGTCTCGCGCTCACCTGGCTCTTGTCCGGCTGTTCTAACACGCCGAGTAAACCCGAAGAGTCAGTGCCGCTGCCTGCGCAGGGACAGGTGCAGGCGCAAAGCCTGGCGCCGGCATTTGAAGCGGACTACACCCGCGCCCAGTTACTCTTAAACGCTCAGGCCTACGACAAAGCCGCACCTTTACTCAGTAAAATCAGCGCGGCTAATCCCGGTTTCGCCGATGCCTGGGTAAACCTGGCGCAAGCCTATTACGGGCAAAAGGATTATGCCAAGGCCGAACAGGCGATTGCCCGGGCCCAGGCCCTGGACAATAAGAGTGCAGAAATCTTTGGCTTGGCTGGGCTAGTACAGGTGGGGTTGGGCCATTACAAGCAAGCGGAAGCCCAGTACCTGGTGGCCATTAAACTGGACGCCACCTGTGCCAGCTGCCACTACAATTTGGCGCTGCTCTACGACCTCTATTATCAGGATCTGGGCAAGGCCATCGGCCAGTACCAAGCTTATCTCAACCATATCACCAATACCGATGAAGACACCCAGGCCTGGATCGAGGAGCTGAAACGCAACCTCGCCCGCAAGGCTGGACAATAACCCGGAGCAGCGCTGTGAAAGCAAAATTCTGTGTACTTGCTGTAGTTCTATTGGGAGTAACTGGTTGGGGCGATGCCCAGGAACAGGGCCAGGTGGACGACAGCGACTCGCCTAACATCCTTTATGTGGTGCCCTGGGTGGAGGTGCCGCAAAAGAAAGTCCACGACCCGAAATTGGTTATCCACGGGCTTATGGGCGACCTCTACGAGCCGCAACTGCCGGAGGATTTTTAACTCTCAAGGCATTATTTCGATAGTTAGGCAGGTCGACTGCTTGTCACGCCGTCGCTATAACCTGGCTGGTTAATACGATGTAGACCAAGACGCCTATCCAGGCGTTGTGCTGCGGCTGTGGCCCAGGCCGGAATCATCGGCATAAATGCAAAGCTAAGTAAAATTCGCATAAGGTTGTTCGTCTGGGGCTTGGTAAATCAACTGGTGTACAAGTATAGTTATTGTCTTAATGACAATTAATATAAAGAGACACTTGCCATGAAATCTACCCTGGTTAGCACTGCGCGTCAGCTGCTGCTCCCATTTGTACTTCTGTTCTGTCTGCCTGCGCTGGCGGATGTCAGCTTACCCCAATTGCTTGGCGACGGCGCTGTGTTGCAGCGCGGCAAACCCATTCATATTTGGGGCTGGGCCGATAAGGGCGAGCAGGTGACGGTGACCCTTGCCGGTAAAACCCTGAGGACTAAGGCCAAAGATGGCAGTTGGGCGGTCAGCTTCCCCGCCATGAGCGCAGGCGGCCCCTACAAATTGACGGTGCAGGGTAAAAACAAGCTCGAGCGCAACGACTTGCTGCTCGGCGATGTCTGGATCGCAGCGGGCCAATCCAATATGGAGCTGCCATTGCGCCGGGTGAAATACCAGTATCCGGGGCTGATCGAGAACACCCGGTTGCCGCAAATCCGCGCCTTTGGGTTTCCGCTCAACTACGAATTTAAACAACCGCTAAGCGATTACCCCTCGGGCGATTGGAAAACGGCTACACCGGAAAACCTGGCCGAGTTCTCGGCGGTGGGTTTTTTCTTCGCGCGCAAACTCTATGAGGAAAATAAAGTCCCGGTGGGCCTGATTGTTATTCCTGTGGGCGGTTCGCCGCTTGAGGCCTGGGTGAGTGAAGCCACGCTCAAGGATTACCCCCAGTATCTGCAAAAGCTGGCGCCCTTTAAGGATGACGCCTATGTGCAGCAGACCATCGCTCACGACAAGGCGGCTAACGATGCCTGGTACGGGGGCTTGAGCAAGGCTGACTTGGGGTTAGCTCAACACTGGGAGGCCCCAGGCCTTGATGACAGCCAATGGCAAAGTTTTAAGGTGCCGGGTTACGCCAAGACCCAGGGCATAGATTTTGGCAACGGCAGTATCTGGCTGCGCAAGCACATTACCCTGAGCAAACCTCAGTTGGCCCAATTAAACGGCGATGCCACCCTGTGGCTGGGCGCCATAGTCGATGGCGACCAGGTCTATGTAAACGGCCAACTGGTGGGCCAAACCGGCTATATGTATCCACCGCGGATCTACGCGGTACCTGCCGCGATGCTTAAGACCGGCGACAACACCATTGCCATACGCATCACCAGCTACACCAACAACGCCGGCTTGGTGTTGGATAAACGCTACGCGCTCGATCTGGGCGCAGCGCAAATCCCCTTGGCGGGCGACTGGCGCTACGCCATAGCAGCCAACATGGGTGCAATGGAGCCAACCACCACTCTGCACTACCTGCCTACATCGCTGTACAAGGCGCGCCTGGCACCGGCGTTTAACATGGGTATTAGCGGCGCCATCTGGTACCAGGGTGAATCCAATACCGATCGCGCCGCGGAATACGCGCGTCTCTTTCCGGCCATGGTCGCCGATTGGCGCAAGCAGTTTAAGCAGGGCGATTTCCCCTTCCTGTTTGTACAACTGGCTAATTTTTTGGCGCCCCAGGATCAACCGGGTGAGAGCAACTGGGCGGCATTGCGCGAGGCCCAGCGACAATCGCTCAAGGTGAAAAACACGGCCATGGCCGTGACCCTGGATTTGGGCGAGTGGAACGATATTCACCCCCAACACAAGCAGGAGGTGGGTGAGCGTTTGGCCCTGGGCGCGATGAAGCTGGCCTATGGCCATAAAGATTTGCTTATTTCCGGTCCGCGCCTGGACAAGGTCAAGGCGCAGGGTGACAAGCTGGTGCTGCACTTTACGGATGTGGGCACCGGCCAGGTGGCCAAGGGGGGCGAGCTGCAACAGTTTGCGATTGCCGGGGCGGATAAAAAATTTGTCTGGGCCACAGCTCGCCTGAGTAAAGATACAGTCACCCTGAGTGCGCCAGGTGTGACCAAGCCAGTTTGGGTGCGCTATGCCTGGGCCGATAATCCCGCCGGGGCAAATCTGTATAATAGCGCCGACCTGCCTGCATCCTCCTTTGAGGCGAGCGCTCACTAACCCCAGGGCGCCGGTGCGGGCTTAACCTTGCACCGGTGCCGCGTTTGAATTCATCCTCTGTTTCCATTCCTGTTTCGCCCCAGGTTGTCATTATTGGCGGTGGTCCGGCCGGCCTTATGGCGGCCGAGGTAATCGCCCAGGCGGGCTATTCGGTCGACCTGTTTGATGCCATGCCCTCGGTGGGGCGCAAGTTTCTGCTCGCCGGTGTGGGCGGTATGAACATCACCCATGCCGAGGCGCCGGATCAATTCCTCAGCCGCTACCGCGAAGCGGCGCCCTGGCTGGCGCCTTATCTCGAGAGCTTTGGCGCCGAGGCTCTGCGCGAGTGGGTTCACGGCTTGGGGGTAGAAACCTTTGTCGGCAGCTCCCAGCGGGTGTTTCCCAAGGATATGAAAGCGGCGCCGCTGCTGCGCGCCTGGTTGCACAGGCTGCGCCAGCTGGGGGTGCGCATTCACCCGCGCCATCGCTGGCAGGGTTGGGACACCGAGGGCTGCGTGTTGATCGAAGATGCCGCCGGTAAGGTTCACGCCTTGCGCCCGCGCGCGCTGGTGCTCGCCTTGGGTGGCGGCAGCTGGGCGCGCCTGGGTTCCGACGGCCGCTGGCTGCCCTGGCTGCGGCAGCGGGGCTTGGTTGTTCGCGACCTGGCGCCGAGCAACTGTGGCTTTGCAGTGAACTGGAGTCAGGCGCTGCGGGAAAAATTTGCCGGGGCCCAGCTGCACACAATTCAACTGAGTTTTACCGATAACCAGAATCAAACTCACAGCCTGCGCGGCGAAGCTATTCTGAGTGAATATGGTCTTGAAGGCTCGGCCATTTACGCGCTATCTGCGCCGCTGCGCGCGGCCTTGGCGCAACAGGGGCAGGCCAGTTTGCATGTGGATTTGGTGCCCGACCATTCGCTCACCTGGGTGCAGGCGCAGCTAGCCAGGCCGCGCGGAAAAAATTCACTCAGCAACTTCCTGCGCAAGCAACTACATTTAACTCCGGTAAAAATTGCGCTGCTGCGCGAGCTCACCAGTCGCGCGCAGTTTGAGCAGCCCGAGCAGTTGGCGCACGCCGTTAAAAATCTGCCTATTGCACTTAAGGCCACCCGTCCGCTGGACGAAGCCATAAGCAGTGCTGGCGGCCTTGCTCTGGCAGAGCTGGAGCCGGGTTTAATGCTGACAAAATTACCGGGGGTATTTTGCGCCGGCGAAATGCTCGATTGGGAAGCGCCTACCGGCGGCTATCTATTAACGGCTTGCTTCGCCACAGGGCGCGCGGCGGGCGAGGGAGTGATTGCTTATTTACGCCAATAATATCGCCAGGGTTTTAATTGTCGGCTATGTCTGGCCGGAACCCAATTCCTCTGCCGCGGGCAGCCGTATGTTGCAATTGGTGCGGCTGTTTGCCGAGCGTCACGCGCGGGTGGTATTTGCCTCGGCAGCGGCGCTCTCGGAGCACAGGTTTGATTTGCGCAGCCTGGGGGTGGAAGAAAAATCCATCGCCTTAAACTCTTCCAGCTTTGATGATTTTGTGCGCGAGCTTAACCCGGAACTGGTGCTCTTTGATCGCTTTTTAGCGAGGAGCAATTCAGCTGGCGTGTTGCCCAGGCTTGCCCGGATGCGCTGCGCGTACTCAATACCGAGGATTTGCACTCACTGCGCCAGGCGCGCCATAAATTGTTGCGCGCCGAGCAAAAGCAACTGGCTGCCGGCCAGCATCTGAGTGAGCGCGAGCGCCAATCGGTGCTGCCGGTGTTGGCCTCCATGGCCGAGATTAGCGAGGCCATGCTCAACGAGGATATTACCCAGCGCGAAATTGCCGCTATCCTGCGCAGCGATCTTACGCTGATGATTTCCGAGTACGAAATGCAGCTGCTGCAGGCGCATTTCGCGGTCCCGGCGGAGCTTCTGTGTTATTGCCCTTTTTTAGATGCGTCACCGGCGCGCATTGAATCTGAATTGCCAAATTTTGACGAGCGCAAACATTTTATCGCCATAGGCAACTTTCGCCACGAGCCCAATTGGGATGCAGTGCTCTGGCTCAAATATCAGCTGTGGCCGCTTATTCGTGTGCAGTTGCCCGCGGCAGAATTGCATATCTATGGCGCCTACCCGCCGCCCAAAGCCACGCAATTGCACAGCCCACAGGAGGGTTTTTTAATTAAGGGCTGGGCGGAAAAAGCCTTTAATGTCATGCAGCAGGCGCGCGTTTGTCTGG
>CBINKF010000182.1:0-6338 GCA_966251115.1 uncultured Cellvibrio sp. | reverse complement strand
GGTAGCGGGCCATCATGCGGCGCGCCTGGAAATCGCGGAAGTTCCTGCAGGAGGAAATCTCACGGTATTTACCTTGTGAGGGCACCCAGACTTCTATGTCATAGGTTTTGGCCGAGGAGAAGCCAATATCGCCGCCGCAAAGGATTACGGTGCGGTGTGGCAAACCGAGTTTTTGCAGAATAGTCTCGGCGTGGCCCACCAGGGTTTCCAGCGCCGCGTCTGACTCTTCCGGGCGCACAAATTTTACCAGCTCCACTTTTTCAAACTGGTGCTGGCGAATCATGCCGCGGGTGTCGCGGCCATAGCTGCCCGCCTCTGAACGGAAGCAGGGAGAGTGGCACACGAGTTTTACCGGTAGAGCGGCGTCGTCGATAATTTCGTTGCGGTAGATATTGGTCACTGGCACTTCGGCGGTAGGGATCAAATACAGACCGCGCTCATCGGTGAGTTTGAACAGGTCTTCTTCAAACTTGGGCAACTGGCCGGTGCCGTAGAGTGAATCGGCATTCACAATAAATGGCACATTGACTTCGTCGTAGCCGTGGTCGCCTGTGTGGGTGTCCAACATAAATTGCGCCAGGGCGCGGTGCAAACGGGCAACGCCGCCGCGCAATACCGCAAAGCGCGAGCAGGTAATTTTGCTGGCGGTTTCAAAATCCAAACCGCCCAGGGCATCGCCCAGGTCGACGTGGTCTTTAACTTCAAATTCGAATTCACGTGGGCTGCCCCAGCGGCGCACCTCGACGTTGTCGTCTTCACTTTTGCCGTCGGGCACTTCGGCCGCTGGGATATTGGGGATGGCGGCAACAAAAGCATCCCACTCGCTTTGCACCTGAGCCAATTCAACTTCGGCGCTGGCCAATTCTAGTTTAATTTGCTCAACAGCAGCCATCAGCGGCGCTACATCTTCGCCCGCCTGTTTGGCTTTGCCGATGGATTTGGAGCGGGTGTTGCGCTCCTGCTGCAGGTTTTCGGTTTTTACCTGAATGGCTTTGCGTGTTTCTTCCAGGCTTTTGATTTTGGCTACATCCAATTCGTAACCGCGTTTAGCCAGGCCTTGCGCTACTTCGTCAGGGTTGGTTCTGAGTAATTTTGAATCCAGCATAGTCGTTATTCGTCAGCTAAAAATTGTTGAAAATGTAAGGTGTTAAAAATAATCGGTAAAAGCGAATTAAAAAACTTTTTGCGCAATCAGCAAACCGGCGTAGGCCGCGAGCAAACCTAAAATTACCGAGCCCAGCGCATAGCCCATGGCGTTGGCAAAGTGCCCCTCTTGCGACAACTGGAGAATTTCCAGCGAAAAGGAGGAGAAGGTGGTAAAACCGCCGAGCAAACCGGTAATAAAAAACAATCGCCACTCGGGCGCCAGATGGGTTTTCTCCACAAAAAACACATAGGCGCCGCCGATAATAAAAGAGCCAATAACATTGACGGCAAAGGTTCCCAGCGGGAATTTGTAATTCAACAAGGGGGTGATGGCACTCACCGCCCAGAAACGGGCCATGGCACCCAGGCCGCCGCCCAACGCTATTGCTAACCACTGCATGATCTTCTCTCTATGGCCTTCTCAGTTTGTAACCCCCTCCCCTCCCCCTTCACAAGGGGGAGGGGAGGGGAGGAGCGGGTGAGGCTCCGCCCTTCATAAGGGAGGAATTGAAATTACTTCGCTCTATTATCGAAGTACTCTCACCCCCCTCCCCTTATGAAGGGGAGGGTTGGGGTGGGGTCAGATTATTTGTAACGCTGGTTAGGGCTCTGAGCATCTTGCTCGCGCAAATGGGCGAGCTTTTCTTTAATTTTTAATTCCAGGCCACGCTCTACCGGAAAGTAGTACTGGGTTTGCGCTATATCCTCCGGGAAGTAATTTTCACCGGCGGCGTAAGCGCCTGGCTCGTCGTGGGCATAGCGATATTCCTGCCCATAACTCATGTTTTTCATCAGCTTGGTGGGCGCATTGCGCAAATGCAGGGGAACATCGTAAGCCGGCTGGCTGCGAACCTCGGCCATGGCTTGGTTGAACGCATTATACACAGCATTACTTTTGGGTGCTGCCGCCAGGTAAACCACCGCCTGGGCTATGGCCAGCTCACCCTCGGGGCTGCCTAAACGCTCCTGCACATCCCAGGCGGCCAAGCACAGGGGCAGCGCGCGCGGGTCGGCGTTGCCTATATCCTCACTGGCCATACGCACCACTCGGCGGGCGATATAGAGCGGGTCACAGCCGCCGTCGAGCATGCGCGCCAGCCAGTAAAGTGCGCCGTCGGGCGATGAGCCGCGCACCGATTTATGCAGCGCGGAAATCTGCTCGTAAAAAATATCGCCGCCTTTATCAAAGCGGCGCACATCCGAGGCCAGCACTTCGGCCAGCACGTCTTGGTTAATGGCTTTGCTGTCACCCTGATCATCCGCCAGGTCGGCAGCTATTTCGAGCAAATTAAGCGATTTGCGTGCGTCGCCATCGGCAGCTTGCGCCAGGGTGAGCAATGTATCTTCGTCTATGGTGATTTTTTGTTGGCCCAGACCGCGCTCGCTATCCTCCAGCGCCTGGCGCATCACACCAACCAGTTGCTCCGGCTGCAGGCCGCGCAGCACATAAACCCGGCAGCGAGACAGGAGTGCATTATTCAATTCAAATGAGGGGTTTTCGGTGGTGGCGCCGATAAAAATAAAGGTGCCGTCTTCCACATAAGGGAGAAACGCATCCTGCTGGGATTTGTTAAAGCGATGCACCTCGTCGACAAACAAGATGGTTTTGCGCCCCCGCCCCGCCCGCTCCTGCTGTGCAGCGGACACAGCAGCACGAATTTCTTTAACGCCGGCCATAACCGCTGAGAGAGTTTCAAAACGCGCGTCAGCCTGTTCCGCAAACAACTTGGCGAGGGAGGTTTTGCCTACACCCGGCGGCCCCCAGAGGATCATTGAATGCAGCTGGCCGCGCTTAATGGCTTCGCGCAACGGCTTGCCCGGCGCGAGCAGATGCTCCTGGCCGATATATTCGTCCAGGTGGCGCGGGCGCATACGCGCCGCCAGGGGTTGATAGGCGGGCGCGGCCCGGCCAAACAAATCGCTCATCAGTTTTTAATAATCTCTACGCCTTGGGGCGGGATAAAAAAGAACTTTTCTTCCGCTACCGGCTGGTTGCGTTTGATGTCACTCAGCACGCAGCTGGTGACTTGCCCCAGGCTATCCTGAATCACAAATTCACTCAAATCAGCGCCCTTAAACACCAGCGTAAGTTGCTGAAACAGCCCCTCAGTGACCTTGGGAGTCAAGCTGAATTGTTCTGCACCGTTTTTCTCGCTGCGGGTCACGGTAAAGTTTTTGCGCAGTTGTTCAATATTGGCGCTGAGCAGCAGCGCCGGTGTTTCGCGCAGATCGTCAGTAAATTCACGTTGATTAACGGTTTCCAAATCCGGGTCGTAGAGCCAAATCATTTTGTTGTTGGACACCAACAACTGGGGCATAGGCTCCAGGGTTTTCCAGTAGAACATCCCCGGGCGCTTCATCATAAAAACGCCGCTGCTCTGCTCCTGGACTTCACCCTTGGCATCGCGGGTGGTCTGGGCGAACTTGCCCTCCAGGGTGTTCATGGCATCCAAACGCTGGCGCAATTGGCTGGCGATTTGATCGTCAGCGCTTTTATCAGCGGCAAACAGCGAGCTGCTGATAGCGACCAGACCCAACAGCATCAGGCGAATAAATTTGCTCATAAATAATCCAATTTGATGGTGATAACAGCAGATGTGTCACCTTAAAAAGCAGGTGCAGAAGCATGCTACAAACTGCGCATGAACTCCAGATAAATGGGCTAATCCACTAACTCATACCAATGGTCGGCAAGCTTTCGTCCTTGTCGCCACCCCTTATGGCACTCCGGCTTAGCCAAGTATTCCGATGTCTCTATATAACGCCTCACCGTGTGTTTTACCGGGAAACCCGCCCCCCAAAAGAAATCAACTATAAAGCCACACTCCTCACCAAGCTCCGCCTGTACGACATAGGCAAGACCCTGGAATTCAGCAGGCAAGGTTAGGTTTTCTCGATTAACCTCTAGTGGCTGCCCTTTAACCCAGCCCACAGCTTGCTGGTATTTGGGCAAATCTTGTTTAAATTCGAAGTCACGATACTGGTGCCCCGCAACTCCGCCCAGGTAGCCGGCAAGCAATACAATTGCGGGCAGAATCAATTTGGATGGATTACGTCGCCATCTTAGACTTACACCAATTTCAATAAGGCGAATAAATGCAACAAAAATTAAAAGGCAAGCGAGCATTAAATGTAGCTGCGCGCCAGGTGTGGGCCTGAACGCAAAAGCAAAGATACTAGCGGAACAGTAAACCGATAGAAGAGCGGTGAGAAATTTACACCAAATGGATTTACCAAACTTAATCTTCAAGTTGGGTACTCATGGCAATTTGTAGTGATTTGGCAGTTGTCGTATCTAGTTCTTTCAAAGCAACCACGACTCCTGCTTTATTTTCCTCCGGCTGATTCTGGCTAAGTTTCCACTTACCCCGAATATCGACAATTGGGATTTCTATACCAATCACCGCCCCTATCATTTTCTCAATGTATTCCGGAGGGGCATCGCTCAGCCGCCAATTGGCGCCAATACCGGCTTCTTGCTTGTCCGTTATGTCATCGAGCAATTGGCGCAGCCAGGTTTTATCCTGGTGAATTTGCAGTGTGCCTTTTACCTGAACCTGGGCGTAGTTCCAGGTGGGCACTACCCGGCCATGCTCCTGCTTCGTGGGATACCAGATGGGGGAAATATAGTGCTGGGGGCCGCTAAAGATGGCTAATGCCTGGTGCTTTGGGTCGAAGTCCTGCCAGACGGGATTAGCGCGGGCAACATGACCCACCAGGCTGGTGCCCTGCCCTGACTCGCGCCAAAACAGGGGGATGGGGTTGGCGACAAGACCTGCCGAGGTGAGTACTACCAGCTGCGCTAGCGGATATTCCGCGATAAGCGCACGCAGCTTGGGCAGATCCTGTTGCTCAAAGGCTTTGGGGCAATACATGCTTAACGGCCTCCGCCGACGCTAATAAATGGGCACCGCCAATGGCTTTAATGGCCGCCGCCGACCAATACCTCGCGGTTGCCATTGTGGCCAGCCGAAGACACCACACCCGCCGCTTCCATGGTTTCGATCAGGCGCGCCGCGCGATTGTAGCCGATGCGCAGTTTGCGCTGCACGGCCGAGATGGAGGCTTTGCGCGATTCAATCACAAACTGCACCGCTTCATCGTAGAGCGCATCGCCTTCGCCATCGCCATCTTCACCACCTTCGCTGGGCAGGCCAGGCACAGGGATGGAGTTGTTGTCGTCATCGGTGATGCCGTCTATGTACTGGGGTTCGCCGCGCTTTTTCCAATCCGCCACTACCTTGTGCACTTCGTGGTCGTCGACAAAAGCGCCGTGGACGCGGATGGGCACGCTGGTGCCGGAGGGCAGATAAAGCATGTCACCATGGCCCAGCAGCTGCTCGGCGCCGCCCTGGTCGAGGATGGTGCGCGAGTCGATTTTGGACGACACCTGGAAGGCGATTCGCGTCGGAACGTTGGCCTTGATCAGGCCGGTAATAATGTCCACCGAGGGCCGCTGGGTAGCGAGAATCAGGTGAATACCAGCGGCGCGGGCTTTTTGCGCGATACGGGCGATCAGCTGCTCCACTTTCTTCTTGTCGACAATCATCATCATGTCGGCAAATTCGTCGATCACGACAACAATAAACGGCAATGAGGTCAGATCTGGCGCTGTGACCACTTCTTCGCCCGCCTCGTAATTATCTTCCGGCTTAAACAGCGGGTCTTTAATCGGCTCGCCGGCCTTGATGGCGTCCTCCACCTTGCGATTAAAACCGGCGAGGTTGCGCACACCCAGGGCGGACATAAGTTTATAGCGCCGCTCCATCTCACCCACACACCAGCGCAGGCCGTTGGCGGCGTCTTTCATATCGGTGATAACCGGAGTGAGCAGATGGGGAATGCCCTCGTAGACCGAGAGTTCCAGCATTTTCGGGTCCACCAGGATCAGGCGCACCTCTTTGGGCGTGGATTTGTACAGCAGGCTGAGCAGCATCACGTTAACGCCCACCGATTTACCCGAACCGGTGGTACCCGCCACCAGCAGGTGAGGCATTTTGGCGAGGTCAGACACAATCGGTTGGCCGGCAATATCGTGGCCCAGGGCCATAGTCAGCGGCGATTTGGCATGCTCGTAAACCTCGGAGGCGATAACTTCCGACATGCGCACCATTTCGCGGTGGGCGTTGGGGATTTCTACCCCCATCACCGATTTACCGGGGATAACCTCCACCACCCGCACCGACACTACG
>CBINKF010000181.1:0-6352 GCA_966251115.1 uncultured Cellvibrio sp. | reverse complement strand
GTTCCATCACAGCATCAAGCCTGGCGGGCGTGATTTTTCAGGAAACCTTTGAGAGCACAGCAATCAACAGCCAACCAGCCGGTTGGGATAACTTCCTGGGCTACAACTACAACACCAGCAATACCACCAGCGGCAGCAACTACGCGCTGGTCGATGACTCCCGCTCCTACAACGGCAGCAAATCCATCCACTTCAAAGGCAGCCTCGCGCAAATCGTGCGCGCCCTGCCTGCCAACACCCAGCGACTGCACATGCGCGCCTATGTGAACATGAGCAAGCAAATGGGGAATGTGGCGGGCGATAACCACGAACACATTATGGGCATCAAGAAAACCCAGGATGCCAACAACGAAATTCGCGTCGGCCAGATCAAGGGGGTGCTGGGTACCAATGAAGTGCCGACCGACAACATCGCGCCCAAAGCGGATAAATGGTATTCCGGCACAGCGCTGCTGCCGAACACCTGGTACTGCGTGGAAACAGCATTTTATGCCGACACCGCCTACGACGAGCTGTACCTGTGGGTGAACGGCACCCTGGTTCACTCGATTACCTCCGACAGCGATTGGAATAACGGCGCCATAGGTAAAGACTGGCTGAGCGATAAATTCAATTACGTGATGTTCGGTTTCCAGAGTTTCAGCGGCAACAGCGCCGATGTGTGGATGGATGACTTAGTGGTATCAACCCAGCCCATCGGCTGCGGCAATATCGGCAGCTCATCCAGTTCCACAGCGGCGTCCACCTCAAGCGCCAGTTCGACTTCAAGTGCCAGTTCGACCGCGGGCGCGAGCGGCAATGCGACAACTGGCAAAACCCTGTATGACGGCTCCACCTATGGATGCACCACCTGCCACGGCAGCAAAGGTGATGGGCTTTATAAAATCGACCCAACGAAAGCCACCTACGGTGAAGGCCAATTGCTCGCGAATTACATCAGCGATTACATGCCCAACACCAACCCCTCATCCTGTACCGGAACCTGCGCCGACAACCTGGCAGCTTATATCCGCTCCTGGGTTAGCAGCTCCAGTTCGTCCTCCAGTGTTGTAAGCAGTTCCAGTAAATCCTCCAGCAGCAGCGGTGGCAACGGCAACTCGTCCAGTATCAGCTCAGTTGCTGGCTGCGGGGTATCCTATGGGCCACGCAGTATGCGAGTACTAACTCGCAACGAGTTTGCCAACTCGATTTACGATCTCACAGGTGTGGATCTGATCAGCCAACTGGGTCAAAGCACCTTTGATGCGCTGCCCGCCGACAACATCATCAACGGCTTCTCCAACAATGTGCTGGCAAACGTCGAAAGTGGCTCCCTGCAGGCGTACAACATAGTGGTGGGCAAGGTGGTCGATCTGTTGGCGACCCAGAACTTCACCAGCATCGTCAACTGCACCAGCCTGAGCGCCGATGCCTGCGGCACATCGCTGATTGAAAACTTCGCCCCTAAAGTCTTCCGCCGCCCACTCACCGAAGAGGAGCAGTTGGCTTACCAGGAATTATTCACCGCTGAATACACCGGCGGCGATGTCAAAGAAGGTTTGAAACTCGCACTGCGCACGCTGCTGACGTCACCCCAATTCCTCTATCGCGATGAAACCGGGGTGTCGATTCTGGATATTAAAAGCGGCGGCGGCAGTGCGCCTGAGTACGAGCCGACCGGCACCACCGCGGTGATCTTCGGCACCGCGACCGCCCCCGGCTATCACGCCGGCACCTACATCAGTTACAACTTCACGGGCAGCGAGTTGTTAGATGTGGTGGTGAAAGCCGAGAAAGATGGCTCAGGTAACTGGCCGGTGCTGACGATTAGCGCAGATGGCACCACCATTGCGACCCTGACGGTGGACCACAACTACAACAAGCGCCACCGCATCTTCCTCTCGGGTATGAGTGGCAATGGCAGCTACATTGGTTTCGTCGCCTCCAACGGTGATCCCAGTGTGGTAGTGGATTCGGCACAGATGTCCGGCGCCAAAGAAGTCGTGCCCACCGCACCGCCGGTGGAACTGGATGATGACGCCTATGTATTAACGCCCTATCAGCTTGCGTCTTACCTCAGCTTCACCTTCGCCGGCACTACCCCCGATGACACCTTGCTGAAAGCCGCCGCCGAAGATGGCCTGGAAACCGATGCGCAGATCGCCGCCCAGGTGGACAGGCTCATCGCCACCGCCAAAGCGCACAAACATTTCGGCAACTTTGCCGCCCAGTGGCTGCGCACCGACCGCGTATTGGACATGGTGAAAGATACCGAGCTGTATCCCAAGTTCACCCCCGAGGTCCGCAAAGCCATGGCGGAGGAAGTGCGCGATGTGTTTAACCACGTGGTGCTGGACGAAGGCGAGCCCTTTACCAAGCTGTTTGATGGCGACTTCACTTTCGTTAACCAAACCCTGGCCGACTTCTACGGTATCTCCGGCGTCACCGGCACCAGCATGCAGAAAGTTACTGGCCTAACCGACCGCGCCGGCCTGGTGACCTCAGGCGCATTTATGACCGTGAACGCCCACGAAAAAGAAACCGGTCCGATTCTGCGTGCGACCTATTTGCGCCGCGGTTTCCTCTGTCACAAGGTTCCCGCTCCACCCACCGGCGTTTCGCTCAATGGCGACGATGTGGACGCACTGCGCGAGCAAGCGCGTCAAGCCTGGGAAGCCTATCTCGCCGCCAACGGTGGCAAGGCAACCGCGCGCAAGAAATATGAATTCCAGACCTCGGCAACCCTGTGCCAAACCTGTCACGCCAAGATGATCAACCCGCTCGGCGGCGGCATGGAGGACTTTAATGCGGTGGGGCTGCCGCAAACGGTGGATTACAACAGCCTGGCTATCGACTCCTCGGGAATTCTCTATGGCGTCGATGCAGTAAACGACGATCAGGTGATCAACTTCAACGGCGCCAAAGCCGTAGCGCACGCCATCGCCGGATTGGATGTGACCCGCCAGTGTTTCATCGACAACAGTTTCCGCCTGGCGATGGGCACAGGCTCCACCTATTTCGATCGCGAGAAGAGCATCGACCTCTCCAGTGACGAAATACAAAGTTACAGCTGTGAAATCAAACGACTCGACAACTTGATGAAGACCACCGGCAACAGTACCAGGGCGCTGCTTGAGGCACTGGGAACCATGGAGAGCGCGCGCTACCGCAAAAACGTCCAGCGCTAGCGCCCGACGCCAACTGGGTCTGTTTAGTCAATTTTTTAACGAGGTTTACCATGAGTAACGAACAGGATTTTGCATTACAACAACGCCGAAAGTTTTTGAAATTCATCGGCAAGGCAGGCATAGCCCTACCCTTGTTGCAAGCGTCAGGTTTGGGCGCAGGCATGCTGCTAAGCCGCCAGGCAATGGCCGAGGGTGCCGCCCTGCGCAAAGTGATTTTTATCTACATTCCCGATGGCACGCCCGGCGGCGCCAGCGCCACCTATCTGCCCAGCGCCGACATGACCCTCAAGACCTGCTCAACCCCCCTGGAGAGCGTCAAGGGTGATTGTCTTTTCCTGAAGGATGTCACCATCGATGGCGGCGGCGGCCACGGTCTGACCCAGCGCGTGCTCGGCGCGTTTGCAGAGGGCGTTAAAGGCAGTATCGATCTCGCCCTGGAAGGCACCGTGGGAGCATCATCGCCCATAGCCTCGCTGCGACTGGGCGTGCGCACGCGCAACCTGGACCCTATTTCTGCGCGTGGCTTTGCCGGATCGACGGATTTTCAGGATAACCCCCAGGCCGCTTTTGATCGCCTGTTTGGCGGCGTCGTGGATGCCAGCCCCATAGGTGCCAAGCGCGAGAAAAAGCTGCTGGAAATGAATCAGGCAGCGCTGGCCAAAATCAAATCCAAATTTGGCAGCTATGAATTACAGCGCCTTGAGCAACATGAAGCGGCCATCGCCAAATTAAAAAGCGATGTTGAAGCGGCGGCCAACAATTCTGCGCCCGCCGGCTGCACCAGTCCGCTGTTTAACCCCCAGGGTCGCTCGACCGAATTGGTCGATTCCGCCTTCACCGATCTCTTTGCGCTGCAGACAGAAAACCTGGTGCTGGCGATGAAATGCAACATCACCCGCATCGGCGTTTTGCAATTGGGAACACACCAATCTGACTTTGCTGTTACCGGGTTAAGCGGCGATTACCACACCTCGGTACACAGTGGCGATTTCGAATTTTACGCCTCATACCGCCGCTACTTTTCCGAGCGCGTGGCCTATCTGATCCAACGCCTTAAAGACACCGATGACCCAGCCGGCGGCAAGCTGATTGATTCCACGCTAGTGGTACAAGTTACCGACATGGGCGATGGCAGTTCTCACACCGGGGAAGACGCCGCCTACATGTTTGCTGGCGGCGGCTCTGCGGTGAAAAAAGGCCAGATAGTGACCGCGAGCAATCACCACCGGTTGCTGGATACAGTCGCGCAGTACATGGGCGTGCAGGGCGTTATTCCCAATTACGATCCCAATGGCGCCCAACCGGGGATTCTGGTGTAGCACCAGCATTCCCAGGTTTGCAGCGAGCTTCACCTAAAGCAAAAAACACTACACAAACACGCAAGAAAATCAGGAGAATTACATGCGTACAGGTTCATTAATCGCACTCGTTTTTGGCAGCCTTTTGGCCCTTGGCGTTACTGCTGCCGAGGTAGGCACGGCTGCCCCCAGCCTCAGTATCAAAACCCTGAAAAATTATCCGCAAGCGCAAATCAACCTCGCCGACCTGAAAGGCAAGGTGGTGTACGTCGATTTCTGGGCGTCCTGGTGCGGCCCCTGCCAGCGCTCCTTCCCCGCGCTGAATAAATTGCGCACCCAATACCAGGCCCAGGGTTTTGAAGTGGTCGGTATCAACCTGGATGAAAACACCCAGGACGCCGACGGTTTTTTGAAAAATTACCCGGTGGGTTTCCCCCTGGCCGCCGACCCCAAGGGTGTGAGTGCCGAGCAGTTCGCCGTGAAAGGTATGCCCAGCGCTTACCTGATCGACAAGAAAGGCGTGGTGCGTCATGTGGTGGTGGGGTTTAACGATGATGAAGCCAAAACCATCAATACCCTGATCGGCCAGCTGCTCGGGGAATAAGCATGAACAAAACACTGTTAACCACAGGCCTGTGCCTGCTGGCGCTGTGCCAGGGCTGCACCCATGTGAAGCCCTGGGAGCGCGGCAATCTGGCTCGCCCGGAAATGGCCTTTACGCCCGATCCGCTCGACGATCAAATCCAGAACCATGTCTACCACAGCAAGGAGGGCTCCCAATCGGTAGCCGCCGGTGCTGGTGGTGGCTGTGGCTGCAACTGAGGTCGGGCCCATGCGTGAATCATCCAACAGTTTATTAACCCTGAGCGCAGCCGCGCTCTTGCTCAACGGCTTGGCGCAACCGGCCAGCGCCAATCCACCCGATCAAAAAGTGCGTGTGGATTACCGCTTCTCCAGTTACGAAGAGGGCGATATTGCGGCGAGCAAATTGGCCGAAGGCAGCGCCCAGCGCTACAGCATTGAAGTGCATCAATTCAAACTCAAGGCGCCAACCACGGAAGATACCGAACTGACCATTTCCGGTGTGCAGGAAACCATGAGCGGCGCCTCGCCCTGGTATGTTTTGCCCGATGAAGATGGGCGTCCGGTACAGGTTATGAGCGGCGCTACGATTGATGAAAGCCGCAGCGAAATCAGTGCCGATTTTCGCAGCTATAACTCGCGTTCCGAATCAACCTTGTCGGCGAGCTACTCCCGCGAAAATGACTACACCTCGGTCGGTTTTGGCTACTCGGGTAACTGGCGTTTTAATGAAAACCTCACCACCCTGAGTTACGGCATTAATACCGCGCAGGATTACATAGATGCGACCGACGCGGATATTTATCCCGGTCGCCCGCTAGAGGAATCCAAACACCGCATGGGGGCTTTTTTGGGGCTGTCGCGCGTGCTGAGCAAAAACACCCTGGCGGGTGTCACGCTCGGCTACTCATCGCTCAACGGCTATCTGAGCGACCCCTACAAACTCGCCTGGGTCGAAAACGCACCTGTGCAGGATTCACGCCCTGACACCCAAAATCAAGTCAGTGCGGCACTCATGCTGCGCGAGTTTTTTCCCAGTGCTAACGCCGCGCTGCATGTTGATTATCGCTACTACCAGAGCGATTGGGAGATGAGTTCGCACACACTTGACTTGGCCTGGTACCAGACCATTTGGGCCGGCTGGCAACTCATCCCCTCGCTGCGTTTGTACAGCCAGACCGACGCGATTTTCTATCGACCTTTTTATACCAGCACGCGAGGCGATGGTTATTACTCCAGCGACTTCCGCTTGTCAGCCTTTGATAGCACCAGCGCGCGTATCAAACTCAGCAAACAATGGGGAAG
>CBINKF010000180.1:0-6396 GCA_966251115.1 uncultured Cellvibrio sp. | reverse complement strand
AGTCCTCGTTGCGCATACGCACCATCGACAACAGGTCTTCGGGGTTGCGCTAGATACTGTCGACACAGTCTTTTACCGTTGCCTTGGCCTGCTCGGTAGCGATAACCCCACCCAGACGCGCGTCGTCCAGCAGAGATTTAGTCAGGCGTCTGGCTTCGCGGAACACGCCTATAGCGGCCTGGTGTTCTTTTTGGGCTTCGACCTTATTGATGTAACTTTTGGTTTTGGGAATCGCCTGGCCTGCGCCATTGCGTTTTTCGGGGGGAATCCACTCTTCTTTGACCGCATCTACCCAGACGTACTGCGAATACTGGGCGACTGTATCTATGTCATCCAGGCTTTCAATCATAAAGCCCTGCATCAGAAATGGCGTCTCCTGCCAATCCCGATCCAGTTTGGACACAAACATGCCTATTTTCAGCTCGGATATATGGAGTTTGATGCTGCCGGGGCGAGCACCCATATAGCCGGGCCTAACTTCACGGCTATCCAATACTACCTCTCAAGAGTAATTTATTATTTTGCTGAAGTTTTGCTGAACTACAGGATGATCCCCACACCTATAACCGAAATTGCTATCCGAAATTGCTGGAGGTAAACGACCTAGGGCTGAGGCAGAGCGTGGCTTAAGAATAGCCTTAATAATACGATTAATGCCAATTAAAGTTTTGTTGATCAGCCCGTCGCCCCCGCAACTCAGTTTGCCTTGGCCTGGTCCCACAGTTGATTCATTTCATCCAGGCTGGCTTGATTGAGCGGCTTACCCGCATTGGCCTCCATAAAGCCAAAACGGGTTTCAAATTTTTGGTTTGCCTGACGCAACAACTGCTCCGAATCCAGCTTTAAGTAGCGGGCTATATTGACCACCGCAAACAGCAGATCACCTATCTCCTCTGCCACTGCCTCGCGGCTGTCACCCATCAGCGCCTCCTCCACCTCAATGAGCTCTTCGCGCACCTTGGCAATGGGACCGTGAACACTGTCCCAATCAAACCCGACACTCGCCGCGCGCTTTTGCAATTTGGCGGCGCGCGTCAAGGCTGGCAGATTGAGCGGCACATCGGCCAGCAAGCCTTGCTTGCCCTTGGCAGCGCGCTCCTCCTGCTTGATTGCCTCCCAGCGTGCCTTTACCTCGGCGGGGAGAAGCTCGCGATTCTCCACTTTGCTTTCCAGGGTGCCGGCGGGAAATACATGGGGATGGCGACGAATGAGTTTGGCCACCAGGGTGGACACTACATCGCCAAACTCGAAACGACCTTCCTCTTTACCCAGCTGACTGTAGAAAATCACTTGAAATAGCAAATCGCCCAGTTCTTCTTGCAGGTGTGAAAAATCACCCTTCTCTATGGCATCCACCACCTCATAGGCCTCCTCCAGAGTTGACGGAGCTATGCTGGCGTAGTCTTGCGCTATATCCCAGGGGCAGCCGGATTGTGGGTCGCGCAACCGCGTCATAAGGTAGAGCAGATCGCTAATATTATATTGAGTCACACGAGGTCCTGAGGCTTTGCCATTAACTGTGTTTGCGTCGCGCCGAGGCGATGTTGGGCAACTGGTTGAGTTTGGTGAGTATACGGCTCAGCTCATCAAAGCTGCGAATCTCCACGGTAACCAGCATATCCACGGTGTTTTTGCGCTTGTCAGACAAGGTCTGCAGCGAACTGATGTTAATGCGCTCGTTATCGAGCAGGGTGGTAATGTCTTTGAGCAGGCCATAGCGGTCGTAAGCTTCGATAATAATATCGACCGAATAGGTGCTCTGCGGGGTATTGCCCCACTCCACCTTGATTATGCGCTGGGGTTCATCGGCTTGCAGCTGGAGCACGTTACTACAGTCCTGGCGATGGATGGACACGCCTTTGCCCAGGGTGATATAGCCGGTAATAGCATCACCGGGAACCGGGTTGCAGCAATTGGCAATCTGAGTGAGCAAGTTGCCCACACCTTCGATATAAAAGTCCGAATCTTTCTTTTTGCTGGGTGATTTGGCTTTAAAAGGGATCAACGGCTGCTGCGGATCGGCCTCATCCAGCTGTTTCTGGGCCGCGTTGAGCACCGAGCCAACGCCCAGGTCGCTGGCGCCCACTGCGGCGTAAAGGTCGTCGAGGGTGTTATAGTGCAGTTTGTGGGTGAGCGCTTCAAAGTCCAGATCGAGCAGCGCCAGGCGGCGGAACTCGCGATCGAGCAGCGCCTGGCCCTCGGCGATATTCTGGTCGCGCGCCTGCTGTTTAAACCAGTGTTGGATTTTGGCCCGCGCCCGCGGGGTATTCACATAACCGGAGGCCGGGTTGAGCCAATCGCGGCTGGGTGCCTCTAATTTGCCGGTGATAACTTCCACCTGATCGGCGTTATTCAGGTGATAGTTAAGCGGCACTATACGGTTGTTCACCTTGGCGCCGCGACAGCGGTGACCTATATCCGTGTGAATTTTGTAGGCGAAATCCAGGGGCGTGGCGGTGCGTGGCAAATCCACCACATGGCCCTCGGGAGTAAAAACATAGATGCGATCCTGATCCAGGGTGCGCACTTCTTCCTGCAGCTGCTGGCTGTCGCCACCCAGCTCTTCGTGCCACTCCAGCACCTGGCGCAACCAGGCAATTTTTTGCTCGTAGGCGTCCTGGGCGGTTTTGGTATCCGTGCCCTTGTAGCGCCAGTGGGCACAAACCCCCAGTTCCGCTTCCTCGTGCATGCCGGTGGTGCGAATCTGGATTTCCAGCACCTTGTTTTCCGGTCCCCAAACTGCGGTGTGCAGCGAGCGGTAGCCGTTCTCTTTAGGCGATGCAATATAGTCGTCAAACTCGTGGGGAATGTTGCGCCAAAGGCTGTGGACTATACCCAGCACGGCGTAGCAATCGCGCACGCTCGGCACCAGAATGCGCACCGCGCGAATATCATAAACCTGGGAAAAGGGAATCCCTTTACGCTGCATTTTGCGCCAGATACTGTAGATATGCTTGGCGCGCCCACCCACACTGCCTTCAATATTTGCTTTTTTTAACTCTGAGCGCAGCAGCTCCAGCACCTTGTCGATATAGTCCTGACGCGCCAGACGACGCTCGTCCAACAGTTTGGCAATGCGTTTGTATTCATCCGGTTGGAGATAGCGAAACGACAGGTCTTCCAGCTCCCATTTGATATGGCCAATACCCAGGCGGTGGGCCAGAGGCGCATAGATGTCGGCCACTTCGCGCGCCACCTGGCGACGGCGATCTGAAGCGGCATTTTTAACCGAGCGAATCGCGCAGGTGCGCTCCGCCAGTTTGATCAGCGCCACCCGCACATCGTCCACCATGGCCACCAGCATTTTGCGGATTTTCTCGGCCTGCTCCGCCGCTTGGCTGCCCAGCACCCGATCCTCGCCTTCGCGCCGCTGATAACTGATAGCCGCCATGCGCAGCACACCCTTAACCAGCTTGGCGACAGTATCGCCAAATTTTTGTTGGATTTCAGGTAGGGTAATTTTGTTTTCGCGCACGGCGCGATAGAGAATGGCGGCGACCAGGGCATCCTGGTCGAGCTGCAGATCGGCCAGAATTTCGGCCATTTCCAGGCCGATACGAAAGCAGGAGAAATCCTCCCCCCAGCTGTGGTCATCCTCCTGATGTATATCCGCCAGCGATAAACTCAGCTCAGCGGCGCGGCGCAACTCCTCGCGACTGGTTTCCGCCTGCATATGGGAATGATTGAGCCGATCAATCCAGGCATCTATATCTACCCGACCATCGGCGGCGAGGGGATGATCTTGTCTGACTTTAACCATAGCCTTAGCCTTACTTATTATGGTTGCCCGTCCAGTGGCCGGGCACAGCAAAGATTTTCGTGTTTGCAAAACCGAAACCCCAAGCTCCGGTCAATCTGCAAGCCTGAAAAACCTGAGCTCTACAGCAAAAATAACGCCATAGACTCCAGGTGGCTGGTGTGGGGAAACATATCCAGTACGCCCAGCGCTTCGAGTCGGTAGCCAGCCTCGGCCAATATTTTGGAATCGCGCGCCAGGGTCGCTGGATTGCAACTGACATAGACAATTCGCGTGGCGTTTAGTTGCCCCTTGGCACGCAAACTTTTGAGCTGTTCTACCAGCTCTTTTGCACCATCGCGGGGCGGGTCGAGCAATATAGCACTGGCCTGGCTACATAACTGACGCACTTGAGTATGGTTCAAACTGGCGAGGTCAGCCCTGATAAATTCAGCATTATTCAAACCCAGGCTCTGGGCATTGGCCCTGCCTCGCTCCACCATGGTTGCCACGCCTTCAATACCGGTCACCCGGGCACAGCGCCTGGCCATTGGCAGGGTAAAGTTGCCCATACCACAAAAGAAGTCCACCACCTGATCGTCATCCTTGAGCGCCAGCAGCTCGAGAGCCTGGCTGACCATTTGGCGATTAACCTGGGGGTTTACCTGGGTGAAATCCTGCGGGTGAAACGCCAGGGTTGTGTCGCTATCCAAGCTGTAATGCAGGCGCGGATCAACCAGCTCACCCGCGAGATTGCGCAGCCCCAACTTATCGTTGCCTTCAAGCCAAACCTGCAGTGCGAGCTGCTCAGTCAAGCGGGTCAGGGCGGCAAGGTCCACCGCCGCTAGCGCCTTGGTATGGCGGATGACCAAGGCCAGGCTCTGGTCGGCGTGAATCGCTTCAATATGGGTAACCGCTTTAGCCGCACTTAAGCCAGTTAGCCAGCGATGCAAGGGCGCCAGTAAACTATTCAGTTCCGGAGTTAACACCAGGCAGGCGTCAATTGCCGTCAGCTCGTTAGAGGCTTTTTGGCGAAAGCCCAGGGTGACGCTGCCATCGACCTGGTACCAAACACCTAGACGCGCACGCGACCTGTAGCCCTGGCTACTGGACCTTACCGGGTCGAGCACCCGTTCGGGTTTGAGCCCGGCCCAGCGCTCCATTTGATCCAAAAGCGCAGCTTGCTTCATCTGCAATTGCTGTGCGGGCGACATGTGCTGTAACTGACAGCCTCCGCAACTGGCAAAATGTGGACAAGGCGGTTCAACCCGCTCCGGGGACGCCGCCAGCAATTGATCCACGCGCGCCTCGATAAAACGTGGATGCTCCGCGAGCAGCCGCGCGCTCACTCGCTCGCCGGTCAAGGCGCCGTCAATAAACAGCGTCTTGCCATCCAGATTCGCCAGGCCGCGACCGTCGTGACTCAAACGGTCGATCACAAATTCCCCCAGGCGCATATTGATTTTGGATTGGGTGGCCGCTTCGCGCTTGCGGGGAGCGTTCAGGCGCGGGGTGTCATCGCGCACATAAACTGGCGCATCGCCCGAGCGTTTGGGCTGTGATTTTTTGCCGAGGTTTTTCCCCAAACCAAAGCCCTTGCCGACCGGAGGCCTGCCTTTGTTCTTACTCATGGAAATTACCTGGAAACTCCAGCACTAGCGCTGGTTAAATACACCTGAGGAGAGATAGCGATCGCCGCGATCGCAGATAATGGCGACAATTACCGCGTTTTCCAGCTGCTGGTTAAGTTCAAGCGCTGCCGCCACCGCGCCGCCGGAGGACACGCCGCAAAAAATACCTTCGCGCCTGGCCAGCTCGCGCATGGTGTCCTCCGCCAACTGCTGCGGCATATTGACTATAGCGTCCACTCGGTCGCGCTCGTAAATACGCGGTAAATAGGCCTCGGGCCAACGGCGAATTCCCGGTATATGGGCGCCTTCAGAGGGCTGCAGGCCGATAATCTGTACTGCTGGGTTTTGCTCTTTTAAATAGCGCGAACAACCCATAATGGTGCCGGTGGTCCCCATGGAACTGACAAAATGGGTGATGCTGCCCTGGGTCTGACGCCAGATTTCGGGGCCGGTAGAGGTGTAATGAGCCAGGGGGTTGGCGGGGTTACCAAATTGATCCAGCACCTTGCCCCTGCCCTCCGCCTGCATGGCCAGCGCCAGGTCGCGGGCGCCTTCCATGCCCTGCTCTTTGGTCACCAGAACCAGCTCGGCCCCGTAAGCAGTCATGGCCGCCTTGCGCTCAGCGGTGGAATTGTCGGGCATGATCAAAATTATGCGGTAGCCTTTAATCGCCGCCGCCATGGCCAGAGCTATGCCGGTATTGCCGCTGGTGGCTTCAATAAGGGTGTCGCCGGGCTGGATATCGCCGCGCAACTCCGCCTGCTGAATCATGGACAGTGCGGGGCGATCCTTGACTGAACCGGCCGGATTATTGCCTTCCAGTTTCACCAAAACCTGATTGCTGGTCTTGCCTGGCAACCGCTGCAAGCGCACCAGCGGGGTATTGCCGACAACCGACTCAATGGTGGGGAACTCCATAACAACCTCAAGCAGATTCAATTGGCGCGCTTCAGGTTGCACTGGTTCGCGCGGGGCGGCTATTCTAGCGCTGAAAGCGCCAATCGCAAAACCACTAAAATGCCAGCACTA
>CBINKF010000179.1:0-6414 GCA_966251115.1 uncultured Cellvibrio sp. | reverse complement strand
ATCAAGGGATTTTTTCCATTTGCTGGGTTCATTGCCGTACATGGCACCGAGAAACTCATCCAGTTGCGGCCCCTGGAGTACCACTTCGACTTCACGCGCGCGCCTCTGCGCCTGCGCCAAACTCCACTGCGGCGGAATGCCAGCATGAACCATGGCATAGCCCAGGTTCGGATCAACATGCAGGAGTTTTTGCTGCAGCAGCCAATTGACCAATTGGGGCGCATCCGGGGCGTTTAGCAGTGGATTGAGCGTATCGCTGGTGCCCGGCTTGCGCAGGCCGCGATACACAGCTACGAAATGCAAATCGTGATTGCCCAATACAATTTCCAGCGAGCTGCGCAGAGCGTATAAAAAGCGCAGCGTTTCCAAGCTGGCGGGACCGCGATTAATTAAATCGCCCGCCAGCCAGAGTTTATCTGTTGCCGGATTGAATTGAATTTTTTGCAGTAAACACTGCAGCGGTTTTAAACAACCCTGGATATCGCCAATTGCGTAGGTGGCCATGCTTAATGAATCGCGTGAGGCGGGACCAGTGCAAACGTGGGAATGGCCGCATCAAACTCGGCCCCAGACTCGCTGCGCATTTGATAACTGCCTTCCATTATGCCGGTTTCCGTTTCGAGAATAACGCCACTGGTATAGGTGTAACTCTGCCCCGGTGTCAACATCGGCTGCTCACCAACCACCCCCAAACCGCGCACTTCCTGCAGGCGACTGTCTGCATCAGTTATACGCCAGTGGCGACTGATGAGTTGCACCTGCTCATCGCCAAGGTTGGTAATAGTAATGGTGTAGGAGTAAACAAAACGCCGCTGCTCCGGTTGTGACTGGCTGGCAATATAGGCGGGTTTTACCTCAATTTTTATACTGCTCATTCATTCACTTCCGCAGGTGCCGCAGGCATTTGCATGTTACCCAAATCACACAAAATGTTGCTGAGTTTTACGTAGTCTTCGAGGCTGATATTTTCTGGACGCAAGCTTAAATCCACGGGTAGCACTTCGAGCTGCTCCGGTTCCAATAAAGATTTAAGGGCGTTGCGCAGGGTTTTGCGTCGCTGTTGAAACGCGACATTAACCAGTGACTCAAGGGTTTTAACATTTTTGGCAACGAAGGGCAGTTTTTTGTAGGGCATCAGACGCACTATGGCAGAGTCCACCTTGGGCGGTGGATCAAAAGATGTGGGCGGCACTTCGAATAGGTTCTCCACCGCACAATAGTATTGCACCATAATTCCCAGGCGACCGTAGGCGCCAGTACCCGGTTCGGCGGCCATACGTTTGACGACCTCTTTTTGCAACATAAAGTGCATGTCCTGCACTTTATCGGCGTAACTGAGCAGGTGAAAAATCAGCGGGGTGGAGATGTTATAGGGCAGATTGCCGACAATGCGCAGGGGCTTGCCAGCATTGATCAACTGCGCAAAATCAAATTTGAGGGCATCGGCCTGGAACAGTTGGAAGTTCGGATGCTTTTCAAACTTCACCTTAAGCCAGGGCACCAGGTCGCGGTCCAGCTCAATAACACTCAGGTTGTCGCACTCACTCGCCAAGAGCTCGGTAATCGCGCCCTTACCTGGGCCAATCTCGACAATCTGATCCGTTTTAAGCGGATGCACACTGCGCACTATGTTGTTGATAATACCGTGGTCTACCAAAAAATTTTGGCCAAAGCGCTTGCGCGCCTTGTGCTGACCTTCAAAGTTCATTGATTTTTTCATCGATTAATTCCGCGAGTTGGCCCGGGCGCGGGCAGCGACCATATCCAGGGCATAGGCGATAGCCGTGCGCAAGCTGCCGAGGTCGGCCTTACCGGTGGCAGCGAGATCGAGCGCGGTGCCGTGGTCTACCGAGGTGCGAATAATAGGCAGGCCGAGGGTAATATTTACCGCCTGGCCAAAGCCCTTGTATTTGAGTACAGGCAGCCCCTGGTCGTGATACATGGCGAGTACCGCATCGGCATTATCCAGGTACTTGGGCGTAAACAGGGTGTCGGCCGGCAGCGGGCCAATAAAATTCATACCGCGCGCGCGCAACTGCGCCAGCACCGGCTCAATCACATCTATCTCCTCCCGCCCCAAATGACCGCCTTCACCGGCATGGGGGTTTAAACCACACACCAGAATACGCGGATGGGCGATGCCAAATTGTACCTGCATATCGCGCTGAAGAATTTCGCACACCTGGGTTAGCTCGCGCTGGTTGATGGCTGCTGCCACATCTTTTAGCGGCAAATGGGTTGTGGCCAGAGCCACGCGCAAACCGCTGGTGGCCAGCATCATCACTACTTTTTCGGTATGGGTCTGCTCCGCGAGATATTCTGTGTGGCCACTAAATGCTATACCAGCGTCATTGATTACGCTCTTGTGGACCGGACCGGTGACCAACGCGTCAAACACGCCGCTTTGACAGCCAGCAATGGCGGCATCCAGAGTGTGCAAAATGTAACGGGCGTTGGCGATATTTAATTGGCCCGCGACCGCTGGCTGCGCCAGGGCCAGAGGTAACACCACCAGTTCACCGGCAACCCCCACCTGCGGCGCTTGGGTCGGGTCCAGCTCGCGCAGCTGTAACGGCAGCCCCAGTGCCTGGGCTCGTTGACGTAGCAACTCCGGGTCGGCAATAGCGACCAGTTCATGGGGGCGATTTTCCTGCGCCAGGGTTACTAATAAATCCGGGCCTATGCCCGCAGGCTCACCGGGAGTAATCGCCAGTCGATAACAGGCTTGAGTCATAGTTAAATCCGTCATTTAGCCGCCACTTTATAACCACCCTGAAAGTTATAACCGCTATAAAAGCACAACGGCCAAAACAAGTCCGACTATTTTAGCGGATTTGTTTTGGCCGTCGCCAAGCTTTAAAACCCTGGGGGTTAGAGTTTTATCTCCACATAGGCATCATCGCGAATTTCGGTGAGCCAGAGTTGAAACTCCTCATCAAAACGGCGCGAGCGCAACACGTTAGCTGCCTGGTTGCGCTTCATGCGGTCGCTCATGTCGGTTTTCTTGCGCTCCAGCACTTGCAGTATGTGCCAGCCAAATTGGCTTTTGAAAGGACGACTGATATTGCCCACACTGGTGTTGGCCATGGCCTCTTCAAACGCTGGCACAAACATACCCGGAGTAGACCAACCCAGGTCACCACCGCTGAGCATTGAGCCCGTATCTTCGGAATACTCGCGCGCCAGCTTGGCGAAATCCTCACCCTTTTCAATTCGCTCGCGCAGTGCCAGAAGTTTTTCACGCGCCTGACGGTCATCCACAATCTCGGAAGTTTTAATCAATATATGACGCGCGTGGGTCTGCTCAACCATGGTTGCCCCGCCGCCGCGTTGCTCCATATTTTTAAGGATATGAAAACCGGCCGGGCTGCGGAAAGGTTTAGACACCTCACCGGTTTTGAGCTTACTCATTTCATCGCCAAACAATTCGGGAAGCTGGGCCAGTTTGCGCCAACCTATATCGCCACCCTGAAGCGCCGCCTGATCTTTGGAATAGCTAATGGCCATCTGGGCGAAATCGGCACCCTTTTGCAGTTTTTCATAAATCTCGTTGGCCTGCTTTTCTGCCGCCGCCACTGTATCGGCATCGGCAGAGCTGGAAACTGAAATGAGGATATGGCCAATGTGATAATCGGGAGAGGTGGCGTATTTGCCGTCGCTGGAGGCCAGGAAATTATCTATGTCCTGATCGCTGATCTTGATGCGGCTGTTAACCACCCCCTGCTGCAAGTGGTTGATCGTCAGGTCATTGCGCAGCTGCTGACGCAAGCCCGCCATGGTCAGGCCCTGGCTTTTCAGCTCTGTTTCCAGCTTATCCACCGAGGTGTTGTTCTTTTGCGCAATTCTTCCAATTGCCTGGTCGATTTCAGACTCGTCGACATTGATTTCGTAGCGTTTTGCCAGGCCCAGTTCAATGCGCTCGAGGATTAGCTGCTCAAGAATTTGTTTATTCAGCACATCTTCCGGCGGCAGCTGCTGATACTGACCTTGCAGGCGCTCCAAAATCGACGCTTTACGGGTTTTAAACTCTGATTCAAGCACCACGTCATCATCCACAATCGCCACTACGCGATCCAGAGCAACGGTTTTGGTTTCTGCCTGAGCCCCTTGGCCGCCCAGCAATAACAGCGCCCCTAACAGCAGCGGCTGCACGGCGAGAAGTTGGCTCAGTTGTTTCATACTTTTTACTCTAATCACTCTAGATACTCGTTATTTAATGCAGTGCCTGTTCGCGGCTGTCGTAGCCGATAATTGCTTTATCCAACCAGCTGCTGATGCGCTTGCTGAGGGTTCCCACCCCTTTCAGCTGCAACTCAAAAAACAGCCCTTGATCATAGTCCTCGTTAGTGAGCGATGTCAGCTGATCAGAACTTAGGTTGTAATTTACCCAGCGGCGGGCAACCATGCGGATTCGATAGCAACAATCGTTGTATTCGAGCCCCAGAAGCGCGTCAAGTTCCGCATCATAGTTGAAATCGTAGTTGACGCGGGCAATGGCAGACCATTGACTGGCAATTGGCCAAATGGTGGAGAAGTCCATCTGATTCAGGTCCTGCCCTTTTAGGGGTACAGGGTTTATGGGACTTAAGGACTGACGATCGCGACTGTACCTGTAGCCCAGGTTCACTATCCGGTAGTTGTCGTCCATGTAATGAATACTGCTGCTTATTGCATAAAGATTGTGTTCGTTTTGATCGTAGGTAATATCGTTGGTAAAACGAAAGTAGGCACCTACCTGTCCGCCAATCAGCATCGCCAGCATAGAGCTGGTATTTTCATTGGTCTCCAATTCGTCTTGCTTATTGGTCAACACAACTTTGCGATCATCAAAATAGGTAATTTGGCCTATCCCCAGGCGCAAACGCTCCACCCCGTTGGCATTATCAATAAAACGGCTGGTTAAGCCAAAAGTAAGCTGCTTGGTGTCATCAATTCTATCGCCGCCGGCAAAACGGGTGTCGCGGAACAACTGCTGATAGGTCAGGGGCAATACCGAAGTATCAAAATTCACGGACTTGTTATGTGGTGTCAGCTCAAAGAGCGAGCTTTGATCATCAAATTCGCGATAGAGATAAAACGCGCGAGGTTCCAGTGTCTGCGTGAAAGCGTGACCAAAGAGGCTATTGTCCCGCTCAAAATAAAGCCCTGTATCCAGCGATGCCTGAGCTGCTGCAAATCTCGGCGCATCATTGGCGGTATCGAGCAGGTCTGGCGCTTTAAGCTCATAGCTCAGGGTTTTATAGCCGATACGCGGTTTAAAAAAGCCCGAGGTATACTCCTTGTCCCAGCCAAAACTGTAATCGGTGCGCAGGCGCTGCCCGAGTATCAATTCATCAATAGAGTTTTTGTTGGTGTCGTAATTGGAGTTTAACGAGAAATCCACGTACTCATTACGCATATCCAACAGCCAATCGCCAAAGCGATACTGACCATTGGCGTTTATTCTGGGAGCCTCGCGATAGGGCAGTTGAGTTTCAGTGAGCAACCGCAGCTCCTCCGCCTTGGCACTTAGCATCCAGTTATCAGTTACGTAGGAGCCGAGCAGCTTTTTACGAATGTAGGCTTCGCGATTCAAATCCACAGCGCCGTGGTCTATATCGCGGATATAGTCGGTATCGCTAACGTCTGTATAGTCAATTTCGGTATGCCAGGGCTGATTGCGCCCGCCCTTTTGCTGCAGACTGGCCCGCCAGCGATCCTTACCCTTATAGGGGTAGGCCTCGTCCTCGGTTATCTCTCCCGCCTCCAGTTTCTTTTTAAGACGTTTGCTTATGCCATTGCGGTCGTTGGCCAGCCCACTGGCATCCAGCTCTGTGTCAAAGTATTCAGACATATGGCGCCACTCGGTATCCAGCATATAGCCGTGCTCATCGAGATAGCGCGGCGTAATGGTGGCGTCCATATTGGGCGCAATATTCCAATAAAAAGGCAAGCTAAATTCCGACAAACCATTTTCCCCCAGCCCTACAGAGGGAAATAAAAACCCGGTCAGTCGGTCCGGTCCTACTGGAAAGCGCACATAGGGGAAATAAGCAACCGGAAAATCGCGCACTTTCATGCGCATATGCTTGGCGGTACCGTAGTGCTTATCGCTGTGAATAGTGATATTTGAGCCCTCAATGGCCCAGGTGTTATCGCCGGGCTCGCAGCCGCTAATACTGCCATTGTTGAGCACCAATACTTTATCGCCAAATTTCTCAAGGCTTTTGGCTTCACCGTGTACGCGGGTCTCGTAGAGCACAAAGCGCGCGTTATCCAGGCGCGCGTCGCCGGACTGCATATTGACGTAGGCTTTGTCGGCGCGCACCAGCAAACCCGGCTCGCGCATCTGGATATTGCCGTTGAGTTCCGCCTCAGAGGTCTCCTTATTCATGGTGAAGGAGTCAGTCGACATAGAGCGATTGCCCTGGGTGA
>CBINKF010000178.1:0-6416 GCA_966251115.1 uncultured Cellvibrio sp. | reverse complement strand
GTAAAGGAGTGGGGATTGGGGAAGAAGATGGCCAGGCCCTGGTCCAGCACTTGGCCATCCTGGCTGTAAAAGTCGCAGAAATGAGCGAAGCGGGGTTGCAGCGGAATTTTTGCGATGCGCTCCGCTACCATCCGCGCCTTGGGCCCGGAGATACGGATAATACCCACACCACCGCGGCCGGTCGCGGTGGCTATGGCGGCGATGGTGTCGGTATTGGGGTTCATCAAGCTTTGCTGTCGGCGCCTTCGATCTGCTTGGTAATAATGTACTGCTGCAGGATGGACAGGCTGTTGTTGGTTACCCAGTAAAGTACCAGGCCGGCGGGGAACCAGAGGAACATAAAGGTAAACATCAGTGGCAACATTTGCATCACCCGCGCTTGCATGGGGTCTGTAGGCTGCGGGTTGAGCTTTTGCATTACCCACATAGTGATACCGTAAATGACTGGCAGCACAAAGTAGGGGTCTTTAATTGACAGGTCGGTAATCCAGCCAAAGAAAGGTGCGTGACGCAATTCAACGGATTCGGCCAATACCCAGTAAAGGGCCAGGAACACCGGCATTTGAATCAGCAGCGGTAAACAGCCACCAAAAGGGTTCACCTTTTCGTTTTTGTAAAGCTTCATCATCTCCTGCGAAAATTTCTGACGGTCTTCACCATAGCGCTCTTTCAGTTCAGTCATTTTGGGCTGGAGTTTGCGCATCTTGGCCATGGATTTGTAGCTAGCGGCCGAGAGGGGGAAGAAGATAGCTTTCACCAGGAGTGTCAGACCGATAATCGCCAGACCCCAGTTACTCACAAAACCGTGAATGTGCTTCATCACCCAGAACAGCGGCTTGGCCACCCACCAGAGCCAACCATAATCCACGGTCAGGTCCAGGTGCGGCGAGATTTTTTCGAGGTTGGCGGTATCCTTGGGGCCGGCGTAGAAGCTTGCTTCTAGTTTGCCTTGGGTACCGGGAGCGAGTGTAACTGCTGGACTGACAAAATCGAGTAAGTACAGGTCCTTGTCACCTAGTTTGCGCATATGGTAGGTATTGGTAGATTTTTGATCCGGAATCCAGGCACTTATAAAGTAATGCTGCACCATGGCGACCCAGCCGCCTTCCTTTTTTAGACCTTTTGAAGGGTCTGTAAGATCTTCTACCTTTTTATCGGCGATTTCTTTAAAGGTGACTTTTTTGTAATTGGTGTCATTAGTGGTGATGGCCGCGCCCAGGTAGGGGTTCATCTGCATGCGGCTGACTTTCACGAAGTTTTGGCTGTCGCGTTTGATTTGACCATAGAGCTGCCCAGTCCAGGGCTGGCTGCTTTGGTTGTCGATCAGATACTCAACACCAATCAGGTAGTGACCGCGACTGAAGTGAAAGCGCTTGGTAATTTGTGCGCCGTCGTCCTGTACCAGGTGCAAATCGACATTGAGCTCAGTGTCGCCGTCTTTTAATTGGTAACTGGTTTGCGCGGCGGTAAATGTTGGGCGCCCCTTGATGTCTGTACCGTTGGTGCCAATCAAGCCGCTTTGGGCGATATAGGTGTGGCCATCGCGTACGTCGAGCAACACAAAAGGCTGGTCAGGGGTGTTCAGCTCGGCAAAGTGCTGGGGCAGGGCGACACGCACTATGTCACCACCAAGCAGGTCTATGGTAACTTCAAGTTTGTCTGTTTTTACCTGAATCTGCTGACCAACTGCGGCTTGAGGCTCCGCTGGCTGGCCGCTAGAGGTTACGGCTGCGGGAACGTCTGAAGCGCCGGCATCACCGCCGGCAGCGGGAACTTCGCTGCTGGGGATTTGCGCGCTGGCGGCCGGGGTTGCAGCGAGCGTGTGTTGTTCTTCAAACTGGTGCCAGCGGATAACCAGCATGAGCAGCACAGCCAGCATGGCCGCAATCAAAAGGTTTTTTTGCCAATCCATCTTATTAATTGCCATGAGTAGTAGGTGAATGAGAGGTTGAGTGACAGGCGCATTTGGGTTCTGGCACGGGATCCAACCCGCCCTTATGCCAGGGCGAGCATTTTATAAGGCGTTTTAGTGTCAAATAAACACCTATCGCAAAGCCGTGTTTGATAAGCGCCTCTTCTGCATAGTGCGAGCAGCTTGGGTAAAAACGGCATTGATTGCCGAGCCAGGGGCTGAGCAGGTAGCGATAGCCGTGAATCAGCCTGACCCCCAGCCAGACTAGTCCGGCATTTATCCGCTTAATGCTTGTGGTCAGCATGATCGATCTGTGCCTCTTGAGCAGCTCGCGCCTGGCGCGCTTTTTTAAAAATGCGCTGCCACTGCTGATGTAGCTGGTGGCGAAATTCGGCGTTGGATAAATCCCCCAGCCCTTTGCGCGACAACACAATAACATCCAAACCTGCGAAAGCTTGCTGCTGCAGGCGAAATTCTTCGCGCACCAGACGTTTTATACGGTTTCGTTGCACGGCGTGGGGTAAGTGCTTTTTAGCGACAACCAGACCCAGGCGACCTTGGGGAAGTTGATTAAAGCGGGTGAGGATTAAAAAATGCTGGTGGGAAGCGCGGAAGGGGGCGTCATCAAAGACAGTTTGGAAATCACCGGAGCAAAGCAAGCGCTGGGTTTTGCCAAAGGCAAGCTTCACTCCGGAGACACCAAGAGCGCATTAAACGCGAGTCAGCTGCTTACGGCCTTTGGCGCGACGACGAGCCAGAACCAGGCGGCCATTTTTGGTAGCCATGCGAGCACGGAAGCCGTGGTTGCGAACGCGCTTAAGATTGCTGGGTTGGAATGTTCTTTTCATGACACTAACCTGTTGTAAAAAATGGTGATCAAAACTGATCCGAGAGGTTTATCGAAAGCCCCGAGGGCACTCGCCAAACCGGTAACCGGTAAAAAGACGCGGGATTTTAAAGAAAGGCCCGCAATTAAGCAAATTCTTTTGTGCAAATTATCGGCAAAAGCGAGTGTGTTTCTGTTGGTTGTGGCTATACCGGGTTTTCACCAGTTAGTTCATAAGTTATTAACAGGGTTATCCACAGTTGTTGGTTGTTATTGTTGTTTTTGGTGACTTAGCGGCTTTCCTTGGCGCTCTATAAGCCTATGAATTGCTTCACCAAATTGGACTTTCAAAAATTTTTTTTGTGTTTTGTTGTGGATAACTCAAAGTTGGCAGAGTAGACTAGCTTTCCTTGTCTCTGGCGGTGCATAACTGCCAAATTAGCTCCCTGTCAGTTGCAGCAATGGGTGAACTCTCATCCAGGGTGGCTTTTTCGTCGCTGAAAGGGCGGGCTTGTTTTGCGCTTTATCTATAGATGCTTACCTATATATAAGAAGCTATACGTTTTACCTTGGTTCTAGGAGTCGGTTTTGCCGCAATCTATTTGGAAATTATGTGCAGCCAGTTTACAGGATGAATTGCCCTCCCAGCAGTTCAATACCTGGATAAGGCCTTTGCAGATAGATGAAGCGGCGGCTCCCAACGAACTGCGCCTGCTGGCACCCAATCGTTTTATTTGCGATTGGGTAGCGGAAAAGTTTTTGCACCGTATTCGCGAACTGGTCAACCAGTTTAACCCCGGCCAGTGGCAGGTGGCTGTGGGCATAATCCCGCGCAATCAGGCGCCGGCCTTTGCCAGCAGCAACCGCGCGCTCGCAACTGCATCCGCCGAAGCTCCCACTTCGCGCTCGCCTGCTAGTCTGCCGGATTACCCCGCTCAGTCACCTGCGCCTGTGGTGGAAGCCGCTTATGGGGCTAACAAGCGCAGCGCTGTGAGTAAATCCCCCGCCTATGGCGAGGCCCCGGCGCTCAAGGAGCTGGAAACTCCCTTGCCCGGTGAGCCGTCCGAACAGCCGGGGCGAATCTTGCAGGATGCGGATATTGAAGGTGGCTTAAAGCACAGTAATTACCTGAACAGCGCCTGCACTTTTGCCAGTTTTGTGGAGGGTAAATCCAACCAATTGGGCCTGGCGGCGGCGCGGCAGGTGGCGGAAAATCCCGGTGGTGCGTACAACCCGCTATTTATCTACGGTGGCGTAGGCCTGGGGAAGACCCATTTGATGCAGGCTGTGGGTAATGCAATGGTGGCCAAAAACCCCAACGCCAAGGTGGTTTACTTGCATTCCGAGCGCTTCGTGGCGGATATGGTCAAGGCCCTGCAGCTCAATGCGATTAACGATTTCAAGCGTTATTATCGCTCCATGGATGCGCTCTTGATCGACGATATCCAGTTTTTTGCAGGTAAGGAGCGCTCCCAGGAGGAGTTTTTCCATACTTTTAACTCGCTGCTTGAAGGCGGTCGCCAAATTATTCTGACTTGTGATAGATTTCCTAAGGAAATCAATGGGTTAGAAGAGAGGCTCAAGTCCCGCTTCGGCTGGGGCCTAACGGTGGCGGTGGAGCCGCCGGAGCTGGAGACCCGGGTTGCTATTTTGATGAAGAAGGCGGAGCAGGCAGCGGTGCATCTGCCCCACGACGCCGCCTTCTTCATTGCCCAGCGCATCCGCGCCAATGTGCGCGATCTCGAAGGGGCGCTAAAACGTGTTATCGCCAGTGCCAATTTCACTGGGCGCGATATAGATGTCGAGCTGGTGCGCGAGGCGCTTAAGGATTTGTTGGCGCTGCAGGATAAGCAGGTGGGTATAGATAATATCCAGCGGGTGGTGAGCGAGTATTACAAAATTAAGATGAACGACATGATTTCCAAAAGGCGCAGTCGCTCTGTTGCCCGCCCGCGCCAGGTGGCTATGGCGCTGGCCAAAGAGCTGACCAACCACAGCTTGCCGGAAATTGGTGAGGCCTTTGGGGGCCGCGATCACACCACTGTGTTGCACGCCTGCCGGAAAATCAAAGAGCTACAGGAAGAGTCCTCGGATATTCGTGAGGACATGAAAAATTTGCTGCGTTCTTTGACGACTTGATTTATAAACAGCTTTTGTTGTGCGCTTTAGAAATAATTGCTTGGTATATCGCCGAGCTGAGATCCTGGACGATAACTGCTAAGAGACCATCACATGAAATTTGCCGTATCCCGCGAAGCGCTGCTTAAGCCCCTGCAGCTTGTTGCCGGCGTGGTAGAGCGTCGCCAAACCCTGCCCGTGCTGTCGAATGTGCTTATTGTGCTCAAAGAAGATCAGTTGTCGCTTACAGGAACGGACCTGGAAGTCGAGATTGTCGGCCGCCTCGCACTAGAGGAACCTGGACAATCCGGAGAGATTACTGTACCTGCCAAAAAGCTGGTGGATATTTGCAGGTCTTTGCCTGACGGTTCAAAAATAGAATTTGTTCTGGAAGAGGGGCGAATTCTGGTTAAATCCGGCCGCAGCCGCTTTACCCTCTCAACTCTGCCGGCTTCGGACTTTCCCAATGTTGAAGACGCGCCGGGCAATCTGCGTTTTAGTTGCTCCCAGCACGAAGTTAAGCGTTTGATAGAGCGCACCGCCTTTGCCATGGCCCAGCAGGACGTGCGTTATTACCTTAACGGTATGCTGTGGGAGGTGCGCCAGGATCAGCTGCGGGTGGTGGCCACCGATGGTCACCGTATGGCGATGTGCACCCGTGCCATAGCGGTTAATGCGGATTCGGTAACCCAGGCGATTTTGCCGCGCAAAGGCGTGTTGGAATTATCGCGCCTGCTGGATGATTCGAATGCCCAGGTGGAGGTGGTGCTCAGTTCCAACCACATACGCGTTACCTCGGCGGATTATACGTTTACCTCCAAACTGGTAGATGGCAAGTTTCCCGAGTATGAGCGCGTGCTTCCCCGGGGCGGCAACAAGGTTGTTATTGGCTCGCGCCTGGAGTTAAAGCAGGCCTTTGGTCGCACTGCTATTTTATCCAATGAAAAGTATCGCGGCGTTCGCCTACTGCTAAGTTCAGGTCAATTGACCATTATGGCCAATAATCCCGAGCAGGAGGAGGCTGAGGAAACAGTTACCGTGGATTACACGGGCGAGCCATTGGAGGTAGGCTTTAATGTAAGTTACCTGCAGGACGTGGCTAATGTGATTAGCAACGACAATATAAAGATCACCCTGTCAGATGCTAATTCCAGCGCACTTTTGGAAGAACCAGAAAATAGTGATTCTCTTTATGTGGTGATGCCAATGCGTCTTTAAGGCGTATTGGTATTCCCCCAAGGTCTTTATGGCCCTCTCCCGTCTGCTGGTTCAGCAGTTTCGCAATCTTCATGCAATAGATTTTCACCCCTCTCCCGGGGTGAATCTTATTTTTGGCGAGAATGGTTCCGGTAAAACCAGCTTGCTGGAAGCTATTAATGTTTTGGCCCTGGGCCGTTCCTTTCGCAGCCACAAACACAAGGCGCTTATTAATCACCAGGCTGATTGTTTTACGGTTTTCGGCCGGGTTGCCAGTGAAGTCGCCGATATCCCACTAGGTATTCAACGTTGGCAGAATGGAGACTTGCAGCTCAAGGTGCAAAACCAGCCGATAGATTCTGT
>CBINKF010000177.1:0-6424 GCA_966251115.1 uncultured Cellvibrio sp. | reverse complement strand
CCCCCACAACGATAAATGCGCCCCCGCGCCCCAGGACGACTTCCTGCGCGTTGCCCAAGTGGTTAACCAGACCCCAGGGGTTTTGTTGCCCCAGTGTGGTTTTAACCAATGTCCCTCCTTTTTGAATACCGCGCGAATTTAGTTTGCAATTGCGGTTGGGGTCGGGTGTGGCACTGGTAGCGCGGGCAGCATATTGCCACTCCGCTAGGCTTGGCAGACGATATTGATGGCCGGACTTTTCACTCAGCCATTTCACATAATTGTTCATCTGGTCTGTGGTGAGGTTGGTCGCCGGCAAGCTGGGGTTGCTCGATGAAAGGTTGCAACTCTTGCTATCGCGACAAAACTCGCCCATTTCATCGTTGGAAATTTCGTACTTGCCTATAGCAAAGGCGGGAATGCTGCCTTTGGCGGGAACCACCACCAGGTAGGGCGCTTTGGTAGCTCCGGCCAGCTTGTCCCGGCAGCTGGTGCCCAGGCCGCGTGCGCCTAAACCCGCCAGGCTTTGGTTGCAGGGATCGCGCGGTGCTATGGATATTTTTGCCAGCACATCATTGCGTACAAACAGGCGCATGGCCTGACGTTTAATCACCTCGGCGCGATCCGGGAAGGTGAGGCCAATTTTTTTAATGCAGCCGGCAAGCGACTGCACTATGCCCGCCTCTTCACTTTGGTAGCGGCTCGCATTTAATGAGCGCAGTTTGGATATGGCGATTTCAAAATCTTTCATATCAATACTGCTGCGACAGCTGAGCTGTTCGTTGACGTTATCCAGTGCCACGTTGAACTCGGAGGTAACACGCTTGGTTTCCGCCTGTTGCTTTTGCTGTTCGGCGCGAACTTTTTCCTGCTGTTGGCGCTCGGCGAGCTCCGCCTGCTGACGAGCATCTTCTGCCAGTTTGCGCTGCCGCTCGTCTTCCTGTGCCTGTTTTAAACTCTGGTCGAGGCTGGCCAGCAGTTGCTGGTCTTTACCATAGCGTGGTGCGTTGCCCAGCCAGCGCTGGGCGTTGTCCAGATCTTTACCGCCTATGGCCTGTCTTATTTGGCTGACATAGAGGTTAAATAAATTTTTCTCGCGTCCCGGGAGCCAGTTCTCATCGTCTATGGTTAGGGCGCGTAAGTCCTGCACCTGGCTCCAAATTTGATCCTCCCACTCGGGGCTGAAACTCGCTTGGCTATACAGTTCATCGAATGATTTTTGCAGTAGCTCCAGGCGCAGTTTTTGTTCAATTTGGTTGCGCACCTGCGCTTCGGATAATTGGGGCTTCTGCAGGTGTAAATATTGGTAATAACCACCGGCCGCGAGGGCACCGATGATCAGCACGCTGGCAACTAGCCCCAGGGCACTTTTGGGTTTGGTGCTAAAGGTGCCCCAAAAAACCTCAACAGATTGAATGCGTTGTTCGCGATCAAACGCCAGGGCCTGTTCGATGGCGCGCCACTGGTGTTTTTTAATGCCGGTAATACGTTTGGGTTTGAGTTTTTGACGTTTGGCTTCGTCGGCATGTACGCGATTAAAAGGGTGGACCCCGGTAAACAGTTCATAGGCAATGCAACCCAGGGCGTAGATATCGTCGCGCACATCGGGGATTTTGCCTTCAAGCATTTCCAGGCTGGCGTAGGCCGGAGTGAGCGCGCCCAGGTTGCCCGCATCGAATACGGTTTTGTCTTCGGTGGACTCCTCGCGATGCTCCACGCGCGCCACGGCGCGGGCGATACCGAAGTCGATAACCTTGGCAACGCCCTTAGTGCTCACAAAAATATTTCCCGGTTTAAAATCCGAGTGAATGATATTTTGACCGTGGGCATAAATAAGCGCCGCACATATGCCTTCGAGAATTTTGTAAACCTCGTCCTGCGGCATGCCTATAGCGCGATATTGGGCGATGAGCTTGTCCAGTGGTTTACCATCCAGGTATTCCATGGTCATAAAAACCGTGTCGCCGTCGCGGTCGAAGTCAAACACGGTCACAATATTCGGATGGGCTATGCGCTGGGTTTTACGCGATTCGCGCTGCAGCGCAATAAAGGCTTCCGGGTGGGATTTGAATTCGTCAGTTAATACCTTAATGGCGACATAGGGGTCGCGATCCTGCGCCTCAATTTTTAGCAGGTCTTTCGCTTTGTAGACTACCCCCATGCCGCCTGCGCCGAGTAGCTCTTCGAGGATAAAGCGACCTTTTAATAAGTTGCCGTCACCCTGATTGGCGGTGCTTGCCGATGAAGTTTGCTTGGCGGTTGCGAGTACTTTTTTGGCGGGAGCAAAGCGAGTTTGATCTGGCTTTTGGGCTGGCCTTTCTGCACTGCTGCGCTGGGGCGCGAAGCGGGTTTTGTCGGTAAAGGCGCTATTGGCCGCGCTTATGTCTGGGTTCACTACAGTAGCATCGGGTGTTGCCGCTATAGGCTGAAGGGGTGCAGCGTCGGGTGAATTAACCGGCTGTTTGGCAGGTGCGATGCGCGTCTGGTTATCCTGCTCCTGACTATTGGCATCGGCGCGCGCTTTAAAGCGGGTTTTTTCCAGATCATTGGGCTCGTTCATCAATTAAATCCTTTTTAATCTGCCTGTTGAGCGGGAGATATGTTGCTGACTTTGCCCGGGTTTCCTTTAATCACTATCAATGAAACATTATCCCGGGCGTGGTTTTCCAGCGATTGACTCAGCAGCTTATTCGCGCTGACCTCAACGTCCTTAATCGTCAGGCCTTCGCGTAGCTGCTCTTCGCTGATGGCATTGTAGAGGCCATCGCTGCAGAGTAAAAAAGTATCTCCCACCTGGGTACTGAATAGGGTGAGATCGACATAGAGCTGCTGCTCAACACCTATGGCGCGGGTGATGACATTGCGATTGGGGTGCTGTTCACTCGCCTCGCGTGTAATCAATCCCAACTCAATCATTTCTTCCAATTGGCTGTGATCGCGCGACAGCTGTTGCAATTGGTTGTTGCGATAGCGGTAGAGCCGAGAGTCGCCCACCCACAGGCAGGCGCCTATGCGACCTTTAATAACGGCGCACACCAGGGTACTGCCCATGGTGCTGCCATCAAGCATAATCTGCGCGTATTCCAGCATCAGCTGGTTTACTTCCTGCAGGCAATTTTCGATGATATCGACTGAGTCGCTCAAGCGCTCGCAGTGTTCCAGCGCATCCAGGGCGGCGACTATTTTAGAGCTGGCTATGTCGCCAACCTTGTGGCCGCCCATACCATCAGCCACGGCCCAGAGCCCAATGTCCGGCTTGCTGAGAATCGCATCCTCGTTGACGGGGCGCACCATGCCTTCGTGGGACAGGGCGCAGCTATCCCAGGCAATTGGTCTTCTGTAAGTGGTATCTGACATGCTTGAAAATTTATTCGTTAAACAATGAATTAGTGGGCTGCGGCAATGACCGACCAACCGGAATCCTGCCAGTTGCCATCCAGCAGCGCAGTGGTATTGCGCAAACCGGGCAGCCCGGGTGCACTCGCCAGCAAGGGTGCCACCCGCTCGGAACCATTGGCGGTGGACCAGAGCGAATAGGTGGGCGAGCTGGTGCGTAAAAAATTGTCGAGTAAATAGGGATAAGCGGAGTTTGCTGACGCCACGGAATCGCTAAATTGAAAAACACTTCCGCCGCCATTGCCGGGTTTGGTGTGAAAGCTGCTACCCGATTCTTTTTCCAATTTGTGTTTATTGATTTCGACTACCAAATCGTCGAGTAGCAGTTGGCCGTCGAGTGCCGCGAGCGCCAGGTCTTCCATGCGCGTAAACCAGTTGTCCTGCTGCAGAAGATGAAAGGCAGTTGTTGCTGACGGGGTGCGCGTGGCAATGGTAAAGGGAAAATAGCGGCCAACCCGGTCAACACTGGGCAGAAGAATACCCGCCCAGAGATGGTTATCAAAAATGCCATCGCTAAACGCAAAGCGCCAAATGGGGCTGGTGAGATAAATATCCAGCCAGTTATCACCCAGCTCCTGCTGGCTGTGGGCGACAAAACCCTGCAGCCAAGTGTCCCAGGCATTAATGAAATTACTGGGCAGGTCGCGATAGATAAAATCGCCATGGGCTGGCAATTTGCCAAATAGGCCTACGTCGTTAGCTTTAATCATCAAATCGTCTCCGGGCAGCGGAAAGTATTTAACAATTCATTCTTAAAGGGGTTGTTAATACTGGTGGCGCGACCCTCAAACACGATTTTGCGCGGGCCATCGGCGGCGTTGCTGGCGGTTTCGTGCATAAAGGTAATTTTGTAAATATTGGATTGTGGCGTAGCTTCAATTTGCGCTGAATCCATTAAATGAAACCAAGCCCAGGGGCCGCTAAACGCGCGATCAAATTGACTGCCGTGCAGGTCTTCAAAAATCAGGCGAATACGACGGGTGTCATCCTGGCCGGTCCAATTAATTGTCTTCCAGAATTTGGGGCCGTGATTATAGGAGAGACGCTGATCGCCCAGGTCGAGGGTAAAGACTGCGTCGTCCTTATTCATAAAATAGGGGCGCAGCTCCAGGTTAATACTGGGCGTTTCGGGGTTTTGCTTAAAGAACACATCGCGAATTTTTGCCCCCAGTGCCAATTGCCCCATGGCGCTGCCGCTAAAGCCAAAGCTGTAGCCATCAACGCTACGCGACGACCACTGGCCGCGCTTATCAATAAACGGCTCTATAAATTCTTTTTCAAATTGATCCAATGTGCCTTGGGGTTTAAAAAAGCTACTGAAATCCAGCAGCGCCAACTCGTCAGTGGAGCGGCTATTCAATGGGTAGCGACCAGCAAGTGCCTGGCTATAGGGTTGGAATACGCGCGCGCGCCACTCTTTGGCCACATAACCATGGGCGGATTGCACGATCAGGCGCCAGCTTTCATCGGCGATACTGTTCAGCCAGCGCTGCACCGGTTCGGGGCTGCTTTTGGAAAAGGCCTTGAGCATAGAGACCGCGTTACTGGCGTTGGATTGGTAGCGGGCCTTGGCTACCTCAAAGGACTTTTGCTCCATGTCCGGCGCCAGGGCTATTTCCTGAATAAACGTTTGCACGCTGCCGAGTTGCTGTAAGGTGGCAACAATCGGCGCTGGGCCGCGCGGGCTTTGGGTAACCAGTTGATGCAACTCCTGGAAGCGTTTGTCGACACTGGTGCCCTCCACTTGGGTGGCCAGGTAATCGAGGGCTTTGTCGGCGACACCAGTGGTCACCTTATCAGCTGCTGCCTGTACCACGGGTGGTGTTAATTGCGTATTGGTTTTGGTCACGTCCAGCACGCTGGCCAGGGGCGAATAAACCGGGTCGGTCAGAGTGCGCAGCGCCTGGCTTAATTCCTGAATACTGCCAAAGCGTTTGATACTCAGTTTGTCGAGAATGCCGCTCCACACACTGGCGTACTCGGCCAGGTAAAGTGCTTTGACATCGGCGCTGACTTTTTCCGGGTCCTCCAGCATCAGCTGGCTGGCGGCGTTGTCGCGATCCGCCAGTACCCATTCGTCATCGCCCACCAGGGCAAAAAGCGGTGAGTTTTTGGACAAATCCAAGGCTTTATAGCCCTGAATAGTAAAGAGTGCGGGGATGCTAAAGTCGGCTTGATTGCCAGCGTCAAGATTAAATGCCAGGCGCGCCGGCTCGCCGATAAAATTGAGCAGGTTGACTGGCTGGGAAAATTGCGGCTCGCTTTTAATACGGCGGTAGATACGCTGCGCCACGGGAATGCTTAACAGCAGGCTGCGGGTTTGGCTGACCAGGGATTGATTGAGTTCCACGGGGCTGAGTTCCAGCGCAAAGAGCTGATCCAGATGCTTGTTGAGATCGGCCTTGTTTTGATTTTCGCCCGGTATCTGCTTGTCCCACAGCTGGCTAAACCAGGTTTTTAAGGCAGCCTTATCCATCTTATCGGTAACCTTGAACATCATGTAAAGGCGAAAGCTGTTGTAGAGGTCCTGGTCCGGCCGGCCACGCTGCAGTTCTTGCTCCATGGTTTTTAACAGATAGGGCTCAAACAGGGTTTTAAGTTTTTGCTGGTAGAGCGAGTTTGCGCTTTGGTCGACGCTGTCGTCGTAAAGCCCCAGGCCGGCAAGCATGGGGTGGGCGTCTTTATCGTAAACGCTGCTGGCGTTGTAAAGTGAGTTTAATGCCTGAAGCAAATCGTTGTTGGAGGTATTCCAGGGCGTCAGCTTGGCTTCCGCCGCTTTAAAATTGCTTACCTCGGCCTGGACATCTTTTATGTACATATTGCCGCGGGTGACGCTGCCGCTCCACAACAGCAATACCCCGCCGGTGATAATCGCGGCTGCGGCGTAGGCGGCGGTGCGGGAGAGCCGAATAAAACGTTCATAGCGCTGGTTGGTACCAACCAATTCCGACTCCGGAAAAATAACTTCGCGGAACAGACGCGAAATAAAGTAACTGCGCCCGCGCCCGGTGTTGCTCGCACCGGCTTCTCGTGCAAAGCCAAAGTTGGC
>CBINKF010000176.1:0-6424 GCA_966251115.1 uncultured Cellvibrio sp. | reverse complement strand
GGTCCTTGTGGGCCAGGCGGGTGTTGAGCGCCTGGCTGACATCCTCATCCAGCAGGCGCGCCAGCAGCTGACGCAGTTCGCCGCGCCCGCCTGCCACCAGGTGCTCGGCCAGGTTTGCACCAATTACGCTTTCGCCAGCGACACCCAGAATGGCTGCCGCCATCTGGTTTACACGCAGTATCTGGCCCCCGTGGTTCAGGCACAAAAAGCCCAGTGGCGCCAGGTCGAACAGTTGCTGGTGGTGGGCAAAGGATTCCTGCAGGCGGCTGTGCGCCTGTTGCAGCTCCTCGCGCTGTATCTCCACCGCCTGCTGGTAAATTTTTAACTCCAGCTCCAGGTGCTCACGCGTGCCCGGTGCCGGCAGGGGATCGCGCTGGCCAACCGAGCTTAGACGCTGGCGCGCCTGCTGGTAGAGGTCAGGCGCTATAGGTTTTACAGGCATGCGCAGCTCCCTGCGGGATAACAATAGAGGTTGGTGGGCAGCTAAAGCGCCCTTGGGGGACAAGTGTGGCGGCAGCAGGTGAAGTCGGGTGCTTGGGGTAATTGTTGAGCATGCTACAGGTCCTTGGTCTTACCACTCCTGTATCCCTTCCGATTTAACCGCCGCGGGGCGCAGCGGCGGCTATGCCCAAGCGATAAATACGAAAAGATACATTGCTCAAAAATATAGCAGCTGGCCCTATCCCTGTCGAAAGCGGCAGGTTAATTTTCAGTCAATTTGCGGGGGCTAATGCGCTTTTATCAACTCTCTCCAGCTGGAGTCCAGGCTCTAGGCTCTAGGCGGTTGCAGTTGCGCAGGCGGGCATGGCGATTTGCCAGTATTCGGGTTTAAGGCCAATCAGGCGGTAGATACCCTGGGGCAGCTCGCGGCGAATGGTGCATATATCGCGGTTGATCTGCGCCTGGGTGATGGCGCCCTGAACGTACTGCTGTACCAGGCGCGCCGAGGTTTCGGCGGGGAAGCCGGGGTAGAGATAATCGCCCGCTTCGAGCGAGCGGACCAGGGCGAGGTAGTACCTGGCACCGCGCTCCGACATGGTTTGCAACGCGGCGCTCACCTTGGCCTCGCAGCAGCCCACCTGGGTGCCGGCATTAAAAAAGGCGCAGCCGGGAATATTTTGTTGGTCCAGACCGATTTTGTTGGCGAGGATGAACTCGATCCAGTTGTGCAGCTGCTCCAGCGGTGGGGTGGCGGGGGAGAGGATGCGGTCGAGGTCCTGACGGATATGTTCCCAGTGGAAGTTGGTGGCCTCGCAAAACAGCTCGGCTTTGGATTCAAAGTGGTGGTAAAAGCTGCCCTTGGTAACCCCGGCCTGCTTGCAGATTTCGTTGACGCCCACAGCGTTGTAATTACTGCTCCAAATCAGTTGTAGGGCGGTTTCTAATAGCAGGGTACGGGTGTCTTGCGCTGACATGGTAAAGGGGCTCACTGGCTAACTGGGCGGATTATAGATACCGTCTGGTATGTTTTTCAACCAGCAGTTATTGCCTAAACAGCTCGGTATGGTTGAAAACTCCAGGGGTTGGGTACATCTTCGACCCTCAGTAGCTGCAAAAAATTCCCATAAATTTCAATTAAATCCTAGGTTTAAACTGACGCCTACTGTCGCTAGCTGTCAGTGGACTTCAGCCAAGATGACAAAGATCATCTTGTTTCCATACCGACCGGTATGTATGATCCGCATCAATGTCAGCTTGGCGTCCCACAAGGAGGCTGAAAAGTCATTGCTCTATAGATTTGGCTTTTGGGAGAACTACTATGGGCTTGTCTACATTCATTCCGCGTAAAACCTCCAACAACCTTTACCACAAACTCTACCCCTTGCTGGTGGCCAGTGTGTTTACCGCCATTGGGGTGGCTTATCTATCAACCCGTGCCGACGCCGCCTCGGCGGCCGCACCCGCCGCTGCACCTGCGCCCTCGGTGGATGTGCTGGTGCTGAGCGAGCGCCAGTTGCGCACTTGGGCCAACTTCTCGGGCCGTTTGGCACCGGTGGACAGTGCCGAGGTTAAACCTCTGGTGAGCGGCGCTATTCAGCAGGTGCTGTTTAAAGACGGCCAGCGAGTAGAAAAGGGCCAGCCGCTGTTTTTAATTGACCCGCGCGCCCATCAGGCCGCCGCCAAACGCGCCCTGGCGCAGCTGGCTACGGCTAAATCCCGCGCGCAACTGGCGCAGGATGAGCTGCGTCGCAGCCAGCAGCTACTCAAATCCAAGCTGGTTTCGCAAAGTGCTTTCGATGCCGCTTCCAGCGCTTATGAAGTGGCGGGAGCGCAAGTGAAAGAGGCGGAAGCCGCCTTGGCGCAAGCGCAACTCGACCTGGAATATGCCCATATCACCGCACCTATTGCCGGCCGCGTGGGACGCGCTGAGTTAACCACCGGCAACGTGGTGGATGCCGGTGCGAATGCGCCTGTGCTCACCCGCATAGTGGCCACCGACAAGCTCTACGCCGAGTTCAATGTGGATGAAGCAACCTATGTGCAGTTTGTGCGTCAGTCCGCCGTGCCCAGCGATATGCCGGTGGAGTTGACCCTGGCGAGCGATGCCTCTGTCTCCTACAAGGGGCATATCACCGCCTTTGACAACCAGCTGGACAGTGGCAGCGGCACCATTCGTGCGCGCGCCTTGTTTGAAAACAAAGACGGCGCCTTAACCGCCGGTATGTTTGCCAATATCCGCCTGGGGTCGGCGCAAAAAACGGCGGCGATTTTGTTGCCTGAGCGCGCCATAGGCACCAACCAGAGCAAAAAATTTGTGCTGGTGGTGGATGCGCAAAACCTGGCGACCTACCGCGAAATTACCCTGGGCGATAGCTTTGACGGTGAGCGCTTGGTTACCAGCGGCTTAAAAGCGGGCGAGCGGGTCATAGTCAATGGCCTATCCCATGTGCGCCCAAATACGCCGGTCAACCCGGTAGTGGTTAGCGACTCTGCCAAATCTGGTGTTGTTGCTGCGCGCTAGGCGTCGCTCACTGCGCTTACACCTTGTCATAAATTCTGTTATTCCGATGAAATTTTTAGCTGCCGTGCTTTAAACGGCGCGGCAGCTTTCAGTATCTCTTTGCTTCGATTTTTTTAATTGCGTCATCTTTTTTTGCTAAGCCCTAATTTTTTTGCTCCGCCCCGAAGAGGCCAGCTATGAACATCTCAAAATTTTTTGTCGATAGACCCATTTTTGCCGGGGTGATTTCGCTGCTGATTTTTATCGCCGGCTTTATCGCCATGTTTCAATTGCCGATTTCCGAATACCCGGAAGTCTCGCCGCCCTCGGTGGTGGTTAACGCCTATTACCCAGGCGCCAACCCCAAGGTGATTGCCGAGACAGTGGCCACACCTTTGGAAGAGCAGCTCGCCGGCACCGAGAATATGTTGTACGTATTCTCGCAAGCGACTACCGATGGCCGCTTGACGCTGACCGTTACTTTTAAAATTGGCACCAACGCCGATTTGGCGCAACAGATGGTGCAAAACCGTGTGAGCCAGGCGCTGCCGCGGCTGCCTGAAGTGACCCGCCAGCGCGGTGTGACTGTGGTGAAAAGCTCGCCGGATTTAACCCTGGTGGTGCACTTGACCTCGCCCGATAAAAGTTACGACGAACTCTATTTGCGCAACTACGCGCTGATGAATGTAAAAGACGAACTGGCCAAGGTGCCGGGCGTAGGCCTGGTGCGTTTATTTGGCTCGGGCGACTACGCCATGCGCATTTGGCTCAACCCGGAAAAAATTGCCGAGCACGGTTTAACCGCCAGCGATGTGGCCAATGCGGTGCGCGAACAAAACGTGCAGGCGGCGGCGGGCATTATCGGCGGCGCGCCTGTGTCCAATTTAATTGATGTGCAAATGCCTATTAGTGCCAAAGGGCGTTTGGAAACCCCGGAAGAATTTGGCGAGATTATTGTGCGCTCCGGCGAGCGCGGCGAAATCACTCGCTTGAAAGATATAGCGCGGATTGAAATGGGGCCGTCGGAATACGCGCTCGACTCCATGCTCGACAACCAGCCCGCCGTAGCCATTCCCATTTTCCAGGCGCCCGGTGCCAATGCCATTCAAATTTCCGATGGCGTGCGCAAGGTGATGGCGGAACTTAAACAGCGCTTCCCGCAAGGCGTGGATTACCAGGTGGTGTACGACCCGACTATTTTTGTGAAGAGTTCGATCAAAGCGGTGATCAAAACCCTGCTCGAAGCGCTGGCACTGGTGGTGGTGGTAGTGATTCTGTTTTTGCAAACCTGGCGCGCGTCGATTATCCCGCTGTTGGCAGTGCCGGTTTCTATTGTCGGCACCTTCGCGCTTATGTGGGCCTTTGGTTTTTCCATTAATACCCTGTCGCTGTTTGGCCTGGTGCTCTCTATAGGTATTGTGGTGGACGATGCGATTGTGGTGGTGGAAAACGTCGAGCGCAATATCGAAGAGGGCTTAACGCCGCTGGCGGCTACCTACAAAGCCATGCAGGAAGTGAGCGGGCCGATTATTGCGATTTCGCTCACGCTGATTGCGGTGTTTGTGCCTATTGCTTTCGTGAGTGGTTTGACTGGCCAGTTCTACAAACAATTCGCGCTGACTATTGCTATCTCCACGGTAATTTCAGCAATCAACTCGCTCACTCTCAGCCCGGCCTTGGCCTCGCTGCTGCTCAAGGATCACCGCGCGCCCAAGGATGCGCTAACGCGCGCCATGGATAAAGTTTTCGGCGGCTTTTTTGGCTGGTTTAATCGCAGCTTCAGTCGCGCCTCTGGCCGCTATGCCACCAGCGTGGGCAAAGTGCTGGGGCGCAAAACGGTTTTTCTGGGAATCTACGCGATATTTTTAGCGCTGACCGCCTATGGCTTTAACACTATCCCCAAGGGGTTTGTGCCAGCGCAGGATAAACAATATCTGATCGCCTTTGCGCAATTGCCCGACGGCGCTACCCTGGCGCGCACCCAGGAAGTGATTCGCCAAATGGGGGAGATAGGCCTGGCTGAAGCGGGGGTGGAAAACGCGGTGCAGTTCCCCGGCTTGAGTGTGAATGGTTTTACCAACAGCTCCAGCGCCGGCATTGTGTTCTTCCCGCTTAAATCCTTTGATCAGCGCCATGGCAAAGAGTTATCGGCAGCGGCCATTGCGGGCAAATTGCAAATGAAATTCGCCGGCATTAAAGAGGCCTTTATTGCCATCTTCCCACCGCCGCCGGTGCGCGGCCTGGGCACCACCGGCGGCTTTAAATTGCAGATTGAGGATCGCGCCGGTTTGGGCTATGAAAAACTCGCCGATGTGTTGGCGCAGGTGCAGCAAAAAGCGCGGCAGCGGCCGGAGCTGGCCAGTGTTTACTCCAACTACAAAATCAACGTGCCCCAGTTGTACGCGGATCTGGATCGCACCAAGGCCAAGCAGTTGGGCCTGAGCGTAAAAGATATTTTTGACACTATGCAGATTTATCTCGGTTCGCTCTACATCAACGACTTTAACCAGTTTGGTCGCACTTACCAGGTGATCGCCCAGGCCGATGGCGAGTACCGCAATAGCCCGAGCGACGCGCTCAATTTAAAAGTGCGCAACACTCAAGGTGAAATGGTGCCGCTGGGCGCGGTGCTGAGCATGAAGGAAAGCTACGGCCCCGAGAGCGCCGCCCACTACAACGGCTATCTGGCGGCGGATTTAAACGGTAATGCGGCACCCGGTTATTCATCGGGGCAGGCGCAGGATGCCATCAGCGAAATTCTCGCCGAGACACTGCCGCCCGGCATAGTGTTTGAGTGGACCGATCTCACCTATCAGGAAGTGCTGGCGGGCAACACAGCGATTTATATTTTGCCACTCTGTTTGCTGCTGGTGTTTTTGGTGTTGGCGGCGCAGTACGAGAGTTTAACCCTACCCTTGGCAGTGGTGCTGATTGTACCCCTGTCGATTATGGCCGCGCTTTTTGGTGTGTGGGTGACGCGCGGTGACAACAATATTTTTACCCAGATCAGCCTGTTTGTATTGGCGGGCCTGGCCAGTAAAAACGCGATTTTGATTGTGGAATTTGCGCGCGAGCTGGAGCAGCGCGGCATGGCGACCTATCAGGCGGCCATGACCGCAAGCCGCATGCGTTTGCGCCCCATTTTGATGACCTCTTTCGCGTTTATTATGGGCGTGCTGCCCATGGTGTTCTCCACTGGCGCCGGCTCCGAGATGCGTTCAGTAATGGGTATAGCGGTATTTTCGGGCATGCTCGGAGTGACGCTGTTCGGCTTGTTCTTTACGCCGCTGTTTTATGTACTGCTGCGTAAACTGGAGCGCAACCGCAGCTACGACCTGGAAGAAAAAGCGCGTCGCCGCGCCCAGCTGCTGGGCCTGGATGGCGCTGCTCCAGATGTAGAACATAGTCATTATTAATCCGGCGATGAATATTGTCGGATTAATAATGCGGCACAGGGATGTGCCGCCGTCAGCTGAAGGCTGG
>CBINKF010000175.1:0-6425 GCA_966251115.1 uncultured Cellvibrio sp. | reverse complement strand
GCCAGTATCGGCATAGTGCTCGGCGCGCTGGTCGGCTACCTTACGGCCTTCCTGATGGCGCACCACGCCTTTGGGGTTTTTCGCGATGTCACCCCATTCGTCATTGTATTGGCGGTAATTACGGTTTATCTACTGGCTGACAAGGTTGAGGCATCTGGCTTTATGGCGGGATTTACCTGCGGTGTGATGGTGGGCAATAAGGACTCGCTGAAGCTGCCGATGGATGAGCACGAGCATGAGTATCTGGAAGATTATGTGGGCAATACCGCGCTGCTCATGCGCATGTTTATCTTTATTTTACTGGGCTCCCAGGTGGATTTTGGTTTGCTGAAAGAATACCTGGGCGTGGGTTTGGCGCTGCTCGCCGTGTTTATTCTGGTGGCTCGTCCGCTTACCGTAATTCTGTGCGCCCTGCCTGACAGACGCGCCAAATGGACCTGGAAAGAGCTGGCTTTTATGTGCTGGACGCGCGAAACCGGAGTAATTCCCGCCGCGCTGGTGGGTATGCTCGCCGGTATGAAGGTGCCTGGCATCAATGTGGTGGGCGCTATCACTTTCATCTTCATTTTGGGAACCATTCTGATACAGGCGCCCACGACGGCACTGCTGGCCGGCAAGCTGGGCCTGCTTAAATCCCAGGAGCAATAAGCCGGTTGGCTTTGATAAGCCCGGTGCTCTGTTGATAAGGTCGGTGCCTGGGGCCGACCTTATAGCCATTGTTTCCTTTACTTGATTCGGCAACTTCTCTAGACTGCCTGCTTCTTGTCGGGGTGCTGGCCGGTGTGGCTAGCTGAGAAATACCCGTCGACCTGATCCGGTTAGTACCGGCGTAGGGAACGAGAGCCTCTCATGTCTTCAGGCGATTTTCGCCACTCTCATTTCCGCGCCCCAGCATCACATTGCGGAAGCCAAATGACCCAAGCCCAAACCCCTATAGCTCTCACCATCGCCGGCAGCGATTCCGGTGGTGGTGCTGGTATTCAGGCAGATTTAAAAACCTTTTCTGCCCTGGGCGTGTTTGGCTGCAGCGCGATAAGTTCGCTTACCGCACAAAACACCTTGGGAGTGCAGGGTGTGTTGCCGGTGCCGCCGGAGTTTGTGCAGCAGCAAATACACTCGGTGCTCAGCGATTTGGCGGTTGGTGCTATCAAAACTGGTATGCTTGCCACAGCGGAGATTATTTGCGCGGTCGCAGGCAGCCTGATTCCATTTGAATCTATCCCCCTGGTGGTAGACCCGGTGATGATTGCCACCAGTGGCGATCGCCTGCTGGATGAAGATGCGGTTGCCGTGTTGATCGAACAACTATTGCCTCAAGCACCACTGATTACCCCTAATTTGCACGAAGCGGCGGCGCTGTTAAATCAGCCCCTGGCCACTGACTTGAAAGCCATGCAGCAACAGGCGGACGCTCTGTTGCGTTTGGGCGCTAAGGCCGTATTAATGAAAGGTGGCCATTCTGACACGAGTGACGCAACCGACTTATTAGTGACTACTGCCGGCGTAAAAGCCTTTAGCGCAACGCGATTGCAAACGCGCAACACCCACGGTACTGGCTGCACCCTGGCTTCAGCCATAGCGGCTGGCTTGGCCAAAGGGCTCGCACTTGAAGAAGCGGTTGCACAAGCCAAATCCTATTTACATGCCGCCCTGGCGGCGAGCGAACAGCTACACGTTGGCCAGGGCTCTGGTCCCGTCCATCATTTTCATGCGTTTTATTAAATTTAAAGAGATAACCGGCCAGCGCCGGGGAGAAACCTATGAACACCAGCATCGATAAAATTCTCAGCCAAAGCGCCCAGGTGGATGAAGCCTCGGTACAGCCGTTTACCGGCTCGCAAAAAATTTATGTGCAAGGTTCGCGCGCGGATATACGCGTACCCATGCGCGAAATTACCCTGGCCCCTACACCTATAGAAATGAGGGGCCCCACTGACTTTGGCGGTGAGAAGAATCCACCGGTGCGCGTGTACGATACCTCCGGCCCCTACACTGACCCAGAAGCAAAAATCGATTTGCGCACCGGCCTTGCCGATATTCGCAGCGTCTGGATCGAAGAGCGCAATGACACTGAAATTCTCGAGGACTCCAGCTCCACCTTTACTAACGAGCGTTTAGGCGATGAGTCGCTGGCACACCTGCGTTTTAATTTAACGCGCAAACCGCGCCGCGCTAAAGCGGGTATGAATGTATCGCAAATGCACTACGCCAAAAAAGGCATTATCACTCCCGAGATGGAATACATCGCCATCCGCGAAAACATGGCGCTGGCGCAAGCCAAAGAGCGCGGCGATGTGCAGCATCCTGGCATGAGTTTTGGTGCCAATATTCCCAAGGAAATCACCCCGGAATTTGTGCGCGATGAAGTGGCCTTGGGCCGCGCGATTATTCCCGCCAACATCAATCACCCGGAGTTGGAGCCGATGATTATCGGCCGTAACTTTTTGGTGAAAATTAACGGCAATATTGGCAACTCGGCCCTGGGTTCTTCCATTGAAGAGGAAGTGGAAAAGCTCACTTGGGGCACTCGCTGGGGTGCGGATACAGTGATGGATTTATCCACCGGTAAAAATATTCACGAAACCCGCGAGTGGATTATTCGCAACTCCCATGTGCCTATTGGCACAGTGCCCATTTACCAGGCGCTGGAAAAAGTAAACGGCATTGCCGAAGACCTGACCTGGGAAATTTTCCGCGATACCCTAATTGAGCAGGCAGAGCAGGGCGTCGACTACTTCACTATTCACGCTGGCGTATTGCTGCGCTATGTGCCGCTCACTGCCAAGCGCGTAACGGGTATTGTTTCTCGCGGTGGTTCGATCATGGCCAAGTGGTGTCTGGCGCATCACCAGGAGAACTTCCTCTACACCCATTTCGATGAAATCTGCGAAATTATGAAAGCTTACGACGTAAGCTTTTCGCTCGGCGACGGCCTGCGCCCAGGCTCTATTGCCGATGCCAACGACGAAGCGCAATTTGGCGAATTGGAAACTCTGGGCGAGTTGACGCAAATCGCCTGGAAGCACGATGTGCAGTGTATGATCGAAGGCCCTGGCCATGTGCCCATGCACATGATCAAAGAAAATATGGACAAACAATTGGAAGTTTGTCACGAAGCTCCTTTCTATACCCTTGGCCCATTGACCACCGACATTGCCCCGGGGTACGACCACATCACCTCGGGTATAGGTGCGGCCATGATCGGCTGGTACGGCTGTGCCATGCTCTGCTATGTCACACCTAAAGAGCACCTGGGCCTGCCCAATAAAGACGACGTGAAAGAAGGCATTATCACTTACAAAATTGCCGCACACGCTGCCGATCTGGCCAAGGGCCATCCAGGTGCGCAACTGCGCGATAACGCGCTGTCCAAAGCGCGTTTTGAATTCCGCTGGGAAGACCAATTTAATTTGGGCCTGGACCCGGATACAGCGCGTTCATATCACGATGAGACACTGCCCAAGGAGTCGGCCAAGGTAGCGCACTTCTGCTCCATGTGCGGGCCGAAATTCTGCTCTATGAAAATCACCCAGGAAGTGCGCGAATACGCTGCGTCGCAAGGTGTGAATGTGGCGGGAATTGGTGAAGAACAGTTGGTCAAAATGATCGACGTTGAAGCTGAAATGAAACAAAAATCCAAAGAGTTTTTGGATCAGGGCGGCGAAATTTATCACAAGGTGTGAGCATGATTACTAAACCGGAATTTGCGCGTGCGGATGTGGAAATCATCCGCCGCGAAGAGCTTTACAAGCGCTTTTTTCGCGTGGAAAAAATTTTTCTACGCCACAAATTATTTGGTGGCGGTTGGGGCAAAGAAATAGGGCGCGAGCTTTTTGTGCGCGGCGAAGCTGTTGCCGTGGTACTTTACGATCCCAAGCTGCATAAAATCGCGCTGGTGGAGCAGTTTCGCGTAGGTGCTTTGGACGAGCCTAATGGCCCCTGGTGTTACGAAGTGGTTGCCGGCATGCTCGAAGAGGGTGAATCACCGGAAGAGGTGGCGCGCCGCGAGCTGCAGGAGGAAGCCAACCTGGAGCCCTATGCCATGGAATATATTTGCAATTATTTATCCAGCCCTGGTGGCAGCGATGAAAAATTACATTTGTTCTGCGGTCTGTGCGATTTGACCCACGCCGGTGGCATTTATGGTTTACCCGAAGAGGGTGAAGATATTCGCGTGCACGTATTTGCCGCAGAGGAGGTATTTAGCGAATTATTGGGTGGTAAGTTTAATAATGCCGCTGCCTTGATTTGCTTACAGTGGCTGCAGTTAAATTGCACTCGTTTGCGCGCTAACTACGCTGCTACAGGGTCGGGTTAAAATTCAATTTATGCCAAAAAAATGCTTTGGGTAAATATTTTGTTGGGCGATTGACTTAACTCCAAGTCTAGCTAACACTTGGGTTAAGTTATTAATTCAGCGGCGATGACTTTCTTATTGCCGCACCGATTGGTTTACTGGCGATTTTTTTAGCCCATGTATCGGAGCCCTATGTATAGGCTGCGCGATTTCAGACAAGAGCTTCCTGTCCGCCCTGTATCCAAAGAGAGTTACAGGGTCAACTTGCCATTGCAGATGGCAGAGTGCGAAGCCAATTATCTACGCCTAATGAAGCTGCTCGCCGGAGCCAATGCAGATAAGTATGCGTTTATGGTCAGTCGCGGCACCAGTGCCTGGCGCCATCAGCTGCAAGTCGTTGAGCGCTCCCGCTATACCACCACACTCCTGCTAACCCAGGAGTCTCCCTATGCCTCTACCTGGTTAAAAATGCCCAGGCTAACAGTAAGGGTATATCACGATGCTCGCCTGGCTGAAGTGCTGGCCTGGGAGGGGCATAAACGCCTGCGCCCGCGCTACGAATACCCCAATTCACTTATGTATCAAGCCGATGAAAAGCTCCAGCTCAACCTGTTTTTAGGGGAGTGGCTGAGTCTTTGTCTGGCTCAGGGTCACAGTCTGGATGATGTTGGTTGCTCTTTCTCCAGCTGATGTCATGTCTCAACTGAGGCCGCGCATTTTTAGCGCTACACTTTAACCTGGACGGTTTGTGAAAGGCTGTTTGGGGGCGCGATTCGTTTGACATGGTGCGCCGTTAAAGCGCCAACAGAGTCACAGTTCCAATCTGCAACCTATGTCCAGCTGAGTGATTATGTAAATTAACCAAACGGCGGGGTAGCGCGCTTTTAGATAAGCGTATATCGTTGCCGGATGCTTCCTGTGCCGCAGCGGATTCTGTGTCAAGGCAGCTCAAGGGCGAAACGACATCTAACCATAGGCCTTAAAGGCTCCGTCAGAAAGGGACGAAAGCAGCAGTGCGCTTGATACAGATTACTGATTGCCATCTCGGCCCGCTCGAAAGCGAGTCGCTATTGGGCTTGAATACGGATCAAAGTCTGGAGGATGTGCTGCAACTTATTCAGACCCAACAGCCCCACATAGATTACCTTTTGTGCTCCGGTGATATCGCCAGCGCGGGCCACCTCGAATGTTATAAACGCTTCTCACGCATACTGCGCCGCTACTTCCCCCAGCCATTGGCCTGGCTGCCTGGCAACCATGACTCCGCCGACATCATGGCGCAGGAAGAACTCAAGCTCCTGGCTGAATCGCGCCTGATGGAGATGGGCAAGTGGATGCTGGTGGTGCTCGACTCGGCTGTTCCCGGCCAGGTGTACGGCCAGCTTTCCGCCAGCGAGCTGGATTTTCTTGACTATGTGCTCAGCCATCATCCGGATCGCTATTTTATTATCAGCCTGCACCACCAGTTGGTGCCGGTTGGCAGTCGCTGGATCGACGAATACATAGTGCGTGACGCCCAGGCTTTTTTTGATGTAGTGGATAGGTATCCCCAGGTTAAGGCTGTCACCTGGGGCCATGTTCACCAGGCGTTTGAGGGGGCTCACAGGTCCATCCCGCTTTATGCAACACCTTCCACCTGTGTGCAATTTAAGGCGGGCAGTGAGCGTTTCGCGGTAGATACGCTCATGCCAGGGTATCGCTGGTTTGAACTCTACGACGACGGCACTTTTATCACCGAAGTGGAGCGAGTCACCGACAAGCAGTATGTCATCGACTACAAATCTGCCGGCTATTAAGTTGCCCCAGCTGCTATAGTCCTGTTTTTAATTTTGTAAGACCCGCTATGGCAGCTCTGATTTACATCCACGGCTTTCTCAGCTCCCCCCTTTCTTTTACAGCGCAGCAGGTAAAAACCTGGCTGGCAGAGCAGCACCCGGAGGTTCACTATGAATGCCCTCATTTGCCTGCCTATCCGGGCCAAACCCAGGCGCAGTTAACGGAATTGATAGAGTCTTTACTCCCAGAGCCGGTATACCTGATGGGCAGTTCCCTGGGCGGCTTTTGGGCGACCTGGGCGGCGGAGACCTATAATCTTCGCGCGCTTATAATCAACCCGGCAGTAAACCCC